>CALEIX010000254.1 GCA_937898825.1 uncultured Elusimicrobia bacterium
CTTTTACCTTGTCAATTGCAAGCTTCATCAGCCTTCTCTTGGTCATTTTTAACACTACATCATTCTCCCTAAGCAAAGCCCTCATCTTCTGAAGCTGCGGGGCAGGCATGTTTTCCATGTTTGCAGCCCCAATAATAGGATAATCAAGCATAAGCTTTGCAAATTCATCTACAATGTCTTTCTTGTACTGGGCTATGCGAGGAGCTTTATGCACTGCCTTGGCGGAAGTGCTGCTCTCTTTTAACCCTTCATTTTCCTTCAAAGCTTCCTTTGTTTCTTCTTTTGGTTCCATACTATCTGCTTCCATCTTTAAAATTTGATTTCAACAGGCTTGCTCATTGTTAATTTAAGAAGCACACTTTTTATGTTGTTTCTCTCATTTGGCAGATGATGTATAAGGTGCGTGTACACAGTAAGGATATTGTCAGCAACTTCTTTGTCAGGCATTTGCTCGCTTCCAACAACGCACTGCACAAGAGGGGTTTCTTTTGCATATACCCTTATTGTCTTTTGGAGCTTGTCATATAACGGCTTAAGAGATGCTTTAGGCTGAACTATGCACCCTGCCTTCGGGTTTGGCATCTTCTTCTTTGGACCAAGAACTTTACCAAAAGCAGTAGCCACCTTGGGCATTATATTAGCCTGGGCTATAAAGTAATTAAACTCAGAAGCAAGCTTTTTTATGGCTTTTTTATCTTTTGCATATGCATCAAAATCATCAGACAATATAACCTTGTCACATACATTTTTGGCTTCATCCAAAAGCAAGGAAACCTTTATCATATTTTCAAGAAAATCTCTGACTGCGATTTTCTCCTTTTTCTCTTCCGATGGCTTCCCGTATTTCGTCACCTGATTTATCATATCGCCCACCCTGTCCAAATTTTCAAGCATAAACTTGTTTTCCCTGCTTTCTTCTTCGCTTGTCGGCTTGAACATCTGAAAGTGAGATTTCATCGCAAAAACAAGTCCGCGCACATCGTGGGCTATCCTGTGGGCGAACATTCCAATTTGAGAATAACTGCTCAATTCGAGAAATTTTTTCTCAACGCTCCTCTTTTCTCTGGATTCTCTCTTAAGCTCAAGGCGCAGTTTAAGGAATATAAGCCGGCTTATGTCACCGACCACAAACATAAACAGCACAATAAAAAGAACAATATAAGCCGTCGTCAGCGGGCTTCCATAAATACTGCGCGTAAAATCGTTTGAAACATCCAAAAAACCTGCGTATTCACCCAAAACCATCAGGGCATACGAAGACGCCGATATCGCGGTCAGACTCAATCCCCCGCTGCCTCCGTAAACATATTCCGAAATAATTATGCAGAAATATATAAAAGTAAAGGGCGAAGCGATTCCTCCGCTAAAGTGTATGACGCAAGTCAAAAATACTATGCCCACCACGCTCATCCAGAATATAATCTGGTTCAATCGCTTCTTGAAACTTTCAAAAAAAGCAAAGAAGGAAAAATACATAAGCGCCGCAAAGAGACAAATAACATGTATTTTCCTGTCAAAGGGAAAATCGGGACAGAAATACAAACCAGCTATCATCAGGGAAGCCGCCCCTGAAAAAAAAGTCTGCTTTTTAAGCAGTTTCCTTTCTTTCACTTTCACTACTTCTTTCACGCAAATCTCCCTCAAAGATTCTTTCCCGGTATCTTACGAAAGTGGGTACTATAAGCATGATTAGAGAATATCCAAAAAGTATTTCATATTAAGAATTTCATAATTATAATCCCAGATGCCCAGCAGAGGATCTGTTTGCTGCGAAAAGCTCCAGACATCAAATTTCAGGCAAACATATTCCATCACTACAAGAACGCCAGCCATTATAACCGAGGAAAAAAAATATGCCTTTCTGGTTTTGCTTTCAAAAAACCGGAGCACAAAAAGAGAAAACAGAACAACCGGCACCCAGAACAAGACCGAATAAGTAATGAAATAAACAGGCAAAACATTCTCCAAAAGCGGTTTTAATTATTAAAATAAAAAAGTTGACTGCTGGTCAACCTTTTGGTTTATTGCCCCTTTCTTTCTTTTTTATCGCTCTCACGACGCAGGGCGGAACGAGTTTCGACACATCCCCTCTGAAAGAGGATATGTGCCGAACCATACTGGAGGAAAGATATGCATATTTTGCGGAAGGCATAAAGAAAACGGTTTCAATATTCTTGTAAAGCATTCTGTTTATGCCGGCTATCTGAAATTCATACTCAAGGTCGGATATGGCTCTAAGCCCCCTTATGACCACATCCACTTTCTTTTTGCGGGCATAATCCACCAACAGCCCCCGGAAACACTCTATTTCCACATTCTTGCCTTTCAGCGCCCGTTTTAACATCTTTACTCTCTCATCCGCCGTAAACATCGTTTTCTTGTTTGGATTTATAAATACGCTTACAATAAGTTTTTTAAATATTTTGCAGGCGCGGTCTATGATGTCTATATGCCCGTAGGTTATGGGGTCAAAACTCCCGGGATAAACCGCAATTTTTTTCTTCATAAAACAAATTATACAAAAAACTCCGCAAAAGCAATTTTAGACGGAAAAATATTCCGCCTTTGGGTTGTGCACAACAATTGCCGATACAGAGGCCTCCGGCTCCATCATAAAACCCCTTGTAAGTTTAACCCCCACATCCTTTTGCGGTTTAAGCAGATGAAAAAGTTTTTTCTGATTTGACAAATCCGGACAGGCGCCATAACCGAAAGAAAATCTTTTTCCCCTATGCCCCGATAAATGCAGCGGGGGAGAGTATTTTTCCGCTATTGAAAAACTTTTGCGTATTTCATAATGAATCAGCTCTGCAAAAGCCTCCGCCGAACTTAAACTCAATGCCTCGGTCAGATAAGCCCTTAAGAAATTTCCCTTCCGCATTTGTTCCCGAACAAATTCTCTTATTCCCGAACCGCATGAAACAATGAAAAATCCCACATAATCACCACCCTTTGAAACGGGATTTATAAAGTCAGACAAACAAAGATTTTTCTCGCCTTTCTGGCGTGGAAAATCGAATTCTTCCAAAACCTTTTTCTTTGGGGAAAAAACGAGAAGCTTGTTTTTTTCAGAACCTGCTTTGAAAATTCTGTAGACAGCTTTTGGTTTTATTACCTTATTCTCAAGAATAAATTTTTTGACTTCTTCCAAACTCTTTCGGCCCTTCTTTATTTCCGGATTATTTCTGGCAATTTTCAAAAATCTCGCATTAAACAGAGATTCGTTTATATTCTTGAATATTTCCTCTAAATCATATTCCTCAACAAAATGCCTGCTTAGATCCCTTGGTTTGGCAACATTGACCGGCCAATATTTTTCCTGGACAAATATCCTTGATTTACGACTCGCACTTTGCGGCTCGCGCTTTGCGATTTGCGACTTGTGATCCGCGACTCGCGAGTCGCTACTTGCGATTTGCGGCCTACGTGCCGCGCCATGTAATTTATTTGCCTCATTCAGCCCGTCCATAGCCGACGGGGAATATATCACGGGCCCGTTATAAACCGGCTTTATATTCAGGTCCACGAATTTTGAGGTGAGCGCCGCCCCGCCCAAAAACAACGGAACTTTTACGCCGGCGTCCCTGAGCATTTCCGCCGCGTTGAGCATTTCCTTTGTGGAACGCACCAACAACCCCGACAGTCCTATAAAATCCGGGCATTCTTCAAGCGTTCGTTCAACTATTGTCTTCGCCGGGATGCTCACCCCCAAATCCACTACCTTAAAACCGTTACTTTCAAAAATCATCCTCACAAGATTCTTTCCTATGTCGTGAACATCCCCGTTAACAGTGGCAACAAGAAATTTGCCTTTTTGCGGCATATCGGACTTAAAATGCGGCTTCAGCACTCTAATGGCTTCTTTCACTACCTCCGCGCTTTGAAGAACCTCCGTAATTATCATATCGCCTTTGCCGAAAAGTTGGCCAACTTTTTCCATGGCTTTCAATATTGGCCCATTAATTATTTCAAGAGTTCTTTTCTTCTTCAACAGTGCTTCTGTCACTCTTGCCGCCTGGCTGCGGTCGCCCTTCAGTATGACGTCAAAAAGGGTGTTTTCCTGTTTCCCGCTGCTCTTTTCCCCTGAAACCGCAGCACTTTTCCTCTCTCTGTAATAATCCGCCATTTTCCTGGAAGAGTCATCTCCGCACTTCGCAAAAAGAAGCTCCTCGGCCATTTTTATCTCATTTTCCGGCAGCAGGTCTAACTCCTTTAGCTTTTCAACATTTACTATCGCCATATCAAGACCCGCCCTTGCAGCATGGTGAAAAAAAACACTATTTAAAACCTCCCTCGCTTTTGGCGGAAGTCCGAAAGAAACATTGCTTATGCCCAGTACAGTTTTAACATTGGGAAACTTTTCTTTGATAGTTTTTATCGCCTTTATCGTTTCAAAGCCGCTTCTTCTATAATCCTCATTGACCGAAACCGGAAAAACCAGAACATCAAATATAATATCTTCGTCTCTTATGCCTAAATTTTTCAAAATTTTATACCCTTTTTTCGCTATCTCCACTTTTTGCGCCGCCGACAAAGGCAATCCTTTCCTCTTGTGTTCATCTATCGTTCCAAAAACGATTTTGGCTCCATATACCCTATTGAGACGGGCTGCTTTTTCAAGATTCTTTTCCCCGGACTCCAGGTTTACAGAATTTATCACGCATTTTCCGGGGGCAAGTTTAAGCGCCGCTTCCATGATATCAACATTCGTAGTATCAATCATCAACGATATTCTAACCGCTCTTGCAACTATCGGAATAAAAATCTCAATATCTTTCATCTCATCCCTTTCCGGATTTGACATGCAAATATCAAGCATATGAGCTCCGGCATCGGCCTGCCTCTTTGCCACGGAAGCTGCTTCATCCCATTTGCCGGCTTTTACCAATTCTTTGAATTTCCGGCTCCCCACAGAGTTGTTTCTCTCGCCTATCAAAAGTGGGGGTTCAATATCTTCGAAAAACAAAGCGTCTATTCCGGAAACAAACCAGCGTCTCGAAAATTTTGGGATTTTTCTGGGCCTTACCTTTCGTAATCTCTCCGAAAGTTTCTTTATATGCTCCGGGCCCGTTCCGCAGCAACCGCCGGCGATATTCACAAACCCTGCCGCGGCGTATTTCTTAATCACCTCTGAAAACTTATTCGGATCCTCACTATATTCTCCCTTCTCGTTCGGCAGTCCGGCGTTTGGCATTATGATTATCGGAAATCTGGAAATCTGTGATAGAGTTTCAATTCTTGATTCCATGTCTTCAGGGCCGGTAGAACAATTAAAACCCAGAGCAAAAAGAGGAAAATGTTCCAGTGCTGCATAAGCGCTTTTGATGTCTTGTCCGCTGAGCATTAAATTATTCCTATCCATAGTCAGCGAAACTATGGTCCTTGCGGCAAACTCCTCGGATATTTCACTTATAGCAGCAAGCCCGGACCTTGCGTTCATTATATCGTGAGACGTTTCAAGAATAAGAAAATCAACCCCGCCTTCAATCAACGCCTCCGCCTGCTTCCGGTAAACTTCCTTCATCTCGTCAAACGAAATTCCGCCAGTAACAAAAATGGATTTATTCGTCGGCCCTATGGAGCCGGCCACAAATTTTCTTCCGTTTTTGCGCGGGAATTTATCCCTGAGGCAACAGGCCAACTTCGCTGCTGTTATGTTTATTCTCCTCGTCTCTTTCTCAAGATTGTATTCGGCAAGGTTCAGGGCGTTCGCCCCAAAAGTGTTCGTTTCTATGATATCCGCTCCGGCTTCATAATATTCCAGGTGAATTCTTTGTATGATCTCAGGTCTTGTTATATTCAAGTATTCGTTCAGTCCGTAGTAACCCCCGAAATCTTCCGGCTTTAAACCAAGACGGGAAATATACGTTCCCATGGCGCCGTCGAAAATTAAAATTTTCTCTTTGATTATCTCTTTCGGGTTTTCTTTCATCTCTCGAAAAAAATCTCCGCGTTTTGAAAAGTAATTTCAGCAACCTTTTCCGGACTCATATTCAAGCTTTCAGCCACTGCACCGGCAATTACGGGAATACTGGTCGGGTCATTTCTTTTTCCTCTTTTGCCTTCCGGCGGGAGGTAGGGGCAGTCTGTTTCAAGAACTATATTCTTTATCCCGATTTTCTTCACTACTTCTCTCAATCGCCAGTTCCCTTTATATGTGAAAGTCCCGTTTATCCCGATATAATTCCCCAGACCCAGCGCTCGGGCTGCGTCCTCGTAAGTCCCGGAAAAACAGTGAAAAATGCCGCGCTTTGCTTTTTTATTTTCAAAAGTCCATTTGTCTTTCAAGATTCTTGAAAGGTCGCTGTAAGCATTCCCATCTGGAGCATTTTTTGAATTTCTTACGTGGAAAACTGCGGGCAGTTTCATCTTATTCGATATATCCAGCATTTTTTCAAGCAAAACAAGTTGTTCTTCTTTTTTGCCGGGCTCCCAGTAATAATCCAGTCCTATCTCCCCCACGCCAAGACAAAAATCCTTTTTCAGATAACCACAAAGTTTTTCAATATCTTCTTCTTTCTCCCTTCCGGCATAATCGGGATGAATGCCGAAAGCGGCAAAAATACTTCCCTTGTATTTCGCGCAAATTTCCCTCCCCTTCTCCCAATCAGCGGGCTGGCAGGATATCTCAACAATTCTCTCCACTGCCGAAGAAAAAGATTTTTCAACTATTTCCCATCTGTCCTCATCAAAGGCATTGTCGCATAAATGAGCATGGGTATCAATGAAACCGGTCATAAATCTCGTCCACAAATATTTTATTTTTTCCCTTAGGGGTGACTGCTTTAAAAACCTTCAACAAAAACCTGAACGCTTTCCTGTATATTCCGGGCGACCTGGATTCACGCGGACCTGCTATATTCAGCACGCCGGGCTTGTTTTTTTTAAGAAAAGCAAAAAACTTCTCAACTCGATTATCGTCATCCAAATCAATAACTCCAACGGATTTTTTTATCTTAACGCAATATTTATATGTGAAAAGCGTTCCGCCGTCCATCCTGCCGAGATTCAAAATCAATGTGGCGTCTGACTCTTTAGCGTTCAATTTTGTCCTTTCCAAATAGTCCACGCTTTCACATTCCTCAACCGGATATTTGGCAGGCACCCTGCCATCCTCTGCAAATCTTCCCTTAGGCACATACCCTCCGCACGGAATTTTTAGCTTCAGCGCCACGTCCAGAGCAGCCCTGTCTACACCAGTCTGCGCTCCTGAAATTACCCTGAACTTGACCTTTTTCATAATTACCGCGACAGAATTTATTTTTGGCGCTATTCTTTTAAACTTTACTTCCTGAGGGTGGCTCGCCAATTCAAGTAGGAGTGTATAAAGGGGTCAAGGTCGCCGTCCATAACCCCCTCAACGTTTGAAGTCTCATAGCCGGTTCGCAGGTCTTTCACCAGCTGATAAGGCATAAACACATAAGACCTTATCTGATAACCCCAGCCTATATCCCCCTTCTCGTCATAATGTCTTTCCATTGCCGAGCGTTTTTTATCCATTTCTATCTCGTAAAGTTTGGCTTTAAGCATTTTCATCGCATTTTCTTTGTTTTGATGCTGGGATCGCTCAGACTGGCACTGGGCGACAACGCCACTCGGCAGATGTGTTATTCTTACGGCGGTTTCAAGTTTATTCACATTCTGCCCGCCCTTTCCACCGGAGCGATATGTATCTACTCTTATATCCTTGTCTTCAATCTTTATTTCTATGTCTTCCTCAATATCCGCCAGGACATCAACCGAAGCAAAAGAAGTATGCCTCCTCTTATTGGCGTCAAAGGGAGAAATCCTAACAAGACGGTGTACACCTATTTCACTTTTCAAATAACCGTACGCGTACTCGCCCCTGACAAAAGCCGTTACGCTTTTTATTCCGGCCTCTTCTCCTGGCAAAATATCGGTAATTACAAAAGAATAGTTTTTGTTCTGAGCCCACCGGGTGTACATTCTTTGAAGCATCTGTGCCCAGTCGCAGGCTTCCGTGCCTCCCGCGCCGGCGTGTATACTTAAAATAGCGTCACACTTATCGGAAGGTTCGGACAATTTAATCTGCGCTCCAAGATCGTCTATTTTCTTCGCTGTTTTTGAGAGATTATTCATTACAAGCGTTGCTTCTTTCCTGTCTTTCATCTCCTCGGCCAGGTCCAGGTGCGTTCGAGCGTCCTCAATCTCTGATTTTATCTTTTCAATAGATTCTATATCTCTTTTCAAATCATTTATCTTCTTCATCTCCTTTCTGGCATGCATGCTATCGTTCCAGAAATTGGAAGAAGCTGCCTTTTTTTCCCTGGACGCAAGTTCCCCTTTTTTCTTTTCTACGTCAAAAACCCTGCATATTTCCTCTATTTTTTTCCAGAGTTCACTTATCTTATTGGCAATGTCGCTATATTGTAAATCAGGCATAGTTTTATTTTAGCAATTTATCCCGCCTGCCCCATTTCCCGTCCGCGAGCGGAATCGGAAAAAGTAAAGTTAAGATTATTTTATCTCTTCCAATAATGTCCTGGCGAATTCCACGGCTGCTGTGGGCCCGTTGGCAGTAATTATGTTTCCATCTTTTTCCACATCTTTCGCTGTATAAATCACTCCATTGTTTTTCAATTCGTCAGCGCCTTCATACCAGACAGTCGCCCTTTTTCCTTTCAGTAAACCGGCATGGGTCAGAACAACCGGCGAAATACATATAGCACCGATTATTTTTTTGAGGTCGTTTGCTCTCCGAAAAATTTCATAAACCTCAGGGTTGTCCAAATGTTCAAGACAGCCCGGCCCGCCCACAAGACAAAGAGCCGCATAATCCGGCACATTAATTTCGCTGATTCTCATGTTCACCTCGGCCAGAGCGCCTAATTTTCCTTTCGCTATTCCTCTGGCGGTAGAAATAGTGTCCACCTGGATTTCTGCCTTTTCAAAAATACTTTTGGGTTCAATATATTCTTCATCCCTGAACCCTTGAAACGCTATAAACATGGCTATTTTTTTCATGGATTTCCCTCCTTTATGTTTATAATCTCTCCGTAATAAACCGAATGATAATCGTTTCCCGGGTAGTAATCTCTTTTTATTCCCTTATCCGTCTCTTCCTTGAAAATCCGGCTTCTGGAAACTATGCGGCATTCATAAACCAACGCCGAACCTTTAATAAATTTTATGCCTTTGCGGCATCCGTTTTCCAAAACAAATCCGCATTCTTTAACCTTGTTCAGATCCCTTGCGGACCTGCTCCCACAAAAGGATAATTCTCTCCTCATTTTTCCTTTTGGCGGCACGCAAACGCTGAAATACTCGGCTCTTTCAATCAGCGAGTGTGTATATCTTGAAGGTCTGATAAAAACGCTCATTATCCGCCTTCCCCAGACAATTCCGACCTGAGCCCATCCTATAGTCATAACATTGATTGCCCCCTCCTTATTTTCAACGACTAAAAAAGAGCCTTCGTCTTCAAGCGAACTAAATAGTTTCTCCATAACAACTCCTTAATCAAATCTATGCAGACCGATTTTCTTTGCCGCCAGGGCAACCTGAGAATATTCTTCAACCGTAATCCTTCTGTTTATTTCCGCGAACTTGTGCGCTTGACCGCAGGGATGATATTGACCCATGATATTTACAAAGGTCCCTTTGGATATTCCGTAAAGAAACTTCATAATCAAAGCCGAATCCTCAACTCCGCCAGGCATGACTAAATGCCGCACAAGTAGTCCTCTTCGGGCTATGCCATTTTCCAGGCGCAAATCGCCGACCTGCTTATACATTATTTTAACAACCTTTTTAAAGTTCTCAAAATAATCGGGGGCCATGCAAAACAAATCAGATTTTTTCCCGCTTGCAAATTTTGCGTCCGGCATATAAATATCCACCACTCCCTCCAGAACCTTTATCACCTCCTCGCTTTCATACCCTCCACAATTGTAAACAAGGGGCAGATTCAGTCCCTTTTCTGCCGCTATCTCCAGTGCGCCTAAAATATTGTAAACAAAGTGCGTTGGCGTGACGAGATTAATGTTATGACATCCTCTGCCCTGCAGCTCCAACATAAAACTGGCCAGTTCTTCCTCGCTTATGTCGCGTCCCCGAGCCAGATGGCTTATTTCATAATTCTGGCAGAACGCGCATTTTAAATTACAGTAAGCGAAAAAAATCGTTCCCGAGCCCCTTTCCCCCACAAGACATTTTTCCTCTCCAAAATGAGGAAAATAAGATGAAACCCGGGCGGTGGCTCTTGCCCCGCAAAATCCTGCCTCGCCCGCTAACCTATCGACACCACAGTTCCTTGGACAAAGGCGGCAGGCAGAAAGCATCTGGCGGAGTTTTTCTCTCTTTTCGCGTAATTTCCCGCTCTCAAAATCTTTTAGATATAACGGCTTCATCATTCACATTTTACAACACTTTTGGTAAGATTTAATAAGATGCGGAAAAGGATTATTGCGGCATATTTCTTTGCTTTTCTCTTTGTGTTTTCATTCTGCTTCTGCAAGGTTATGGGTATGGACAAAAAAGAAAAAAACATGAAACTTCCCGCCCCTTCATTCAAAAGCGGGACTTCCGTAGAGGAGGCTATTTTAAAAAGGCGTTCAATGCGCTCATTTTCAAACACCCGGCTAAACTGGCAACAAATCGGGCAACTCTTATGGGCGGGCCAGGGAATAACAGCCAAAAAGGGGAATTTTCCTTTCAGGGCTGCGCCTTCCGCCGGCGCATTGTATCCCATGGAAACCTTTGTGGTTATGGAAAAGGGGATCTATCAGTACCTTCCCCAAAATCATGAAATAAGAAATATCGCCAGCGGCGATAAAAGAATGGAACTTTCAAAGGCCGCCTTTGGCCAGAGTTTCATAGATCAGGCGCCTGTAACGATAGCCCTGTGCGCTGTCTATTCCCGAATCACCGGAAAATACGGAAAAAGGGGAATAAGGTACGCTCACATAGAAGCCGGTCATATAGCCCAAAACATTCATCTTCAAGCGATAAGTTTGGGACTTGTTTCCGTTCCGGTTGGCGCTTTTGACGACAAAGCAACAGCGGGTATCCTCAACCTTCCCGACGACTGCGTTCCGCTCTATCTGCTGCCGCTGGGTTTTCCACAGAAAGGGAAAGAGAGCCAATAATTTTTACACGCGCTAAAAACTTGCTAAAATTTATGAAAATTGCCATTATGCCTCACCCATCAATACCATTTTCCATATTGGAGATAAAACGTTCCTCGCGTTTAATGCGGAAAGGGAAGTGGGATGGGAAAGAGGAATGGACGGAAGTAAATAGGGAGCCCCGCTTTTCAAAAGGCGGGAGGATTCCATAAGTTTTACAGAATCCCGATCCCATTTAAGTCGCCGACGTAGCTCAGCGGTAGAGCAATCGCCTTGTAAGCGATAGGTCGTCGGTTCGAATCCGACCGTCGGCTAAGTCAAAAACGGCCCCATCGTCTAGCGGCCTAGGACGCCGCCCTCTCAAGGCGGAGATCACGGGTTCGAATCCCGTTGGGGCCGAAAGAATTGAGATAGTCGAGGCACTTGACAGACTTTCTTCATATGCTATACTATAATTACAGGGTAGTTGAGACCAAAATAGGAAGAATGGCGGGAAGCTGCGGCTTCCCGCACGTGTTTTATGGTACCTTTAAGGAATAAACCTGTTGCATGTGTCTTTATTGACGGGGAGAATTTTCGATACGCTTTAGGTGATATTTTTTCTTCGGAAGAATTTGACAAGCGTTCTTATTTGCCCCGAACAAATTGGACAGATTTTTTTGATTGTATCGCAGACAGAGCGTTCAACTCTTCCAGACTAAGAACCTACTGGTACACGGTAAACAGGGTTGTTTTTCAGCCAAATATGGAGAATATCGAAGAGGAAAAATTGGTTCGTTTGTTGAGAAAATATCACAAGGAATTCTGGGACAAGCGGAAAGGCGATGTGAAGGGAATCAAAAAGGAATTGACGGAAGAGTGTGAAAAGATAAAAAATCGCTTTGAAAGCTGGAAAAGACAGGAGGATGGTATCGCAACCAATAATGAGCAAATTGAGTTTAAAAAAAGCGGCTTGATTACTGAGTCTTACTAAAATAATGTTCTACTTTGGAGGCTTAGATTTGGATTGGATGCAAGGCGCGACGAACGAGCATACCCGAGGGTCTGTGAGTGAGGAGCAACGCAGCAGACGGCCAAATATGAGCCTCCCCAAAGGGGCTGGCCGCTTTTCGGCTGTAACTGCGTCACTCGTCGCTCACATATCACAAGATATGCTCGCTCCTCGTTCCTTGTTTCGCTCAAAAATCTGCTCAGCCAAAGCGGACATTATTTTAGTGAGGCTCATTAAATATGACTTGGTGGAAAAACGATTTCGTAAAGAAAAAGAGGTGGATGTCCAGTTGGCTACGGATCTTCTTGAATTCAGAAACAATTATGATGCAGCCATTATTATCTCCGGGGACCAGGATTTTGTACCCGCGGTCAAGGTTATAAAAAATTCCGGAAAGCTTGTAGCGAATGTTTCTTTTTTGACACGCGGAGGAAAGTTGCTTCCAGGGGGAGCTTTTGCTCTTAACTTGATTTGCGATAAGACGATAAGAATTTCACATGCCGAGCTGGTTAAACTGTTGTTAAAAAAATAACCCATGGAAATAGGAATAGTGGGACTACCCAATGTTGGTAAATCAACCCTTTTTAACGCTCTGACGAAAGCCGGGGCAGCCTCTTCAAATTACCCCTTTACCACTATAGAGCCAAATATTGGGGTTGTCCCCGTCCCGGACAAAAGACTGGACACGCTTTTTGAAATATTCAAGCCTCCTAAAAAAGTTCCTTCCTTTATAAAATTCGTGGACATAGCAGGTCTTGTTAAGGGTGCTTCCAAAGGAGAAGGTCTCGGAAACAAATTTCTGGCGAACATACGCGAAGTTGATGCGATAATCCAGATTGTGAGAGCATTTGACAACACTGATGTGTCTCATGTTTTTGGAGACGTAAATCCGCTGAGAGATATTGAAATCGTTGAAACTGAACTTATGCTCGCGGACCTGGAATCTGTGGAAAAAATGATTGAAAAAAATTCCGGAGCGGCCAGGAGCGGTGATAAGGCGGCAAAAGAAAAAATGGAAAAACTTCTCAAAATAAAGAATGCCCTTTCAAGCGGCGCGCCCGCCAGTGCCTGCGGACTTGCAAAAGACGAAATAAAAGACTTTAATCTTTTAACCGCGAAACCGGTTTTATACATATCCAACTCATCGGAAAAACCTGATAAAGTCTTGAGCGAAAAACTGAAAAAATTCGCCGGGGAGCGAAAAGCCGGGTTTCTCGAAATTTCCGCCAAAATCGAATCTGAACTTGCGGAATTAAGCGAAGAAGAAAAAAAGGATTTTTTAAAAGACATGGGAGTAGAACTCACCGGACTTGAAAGGGTCGCCATAGAGGCGAAGAAACTATTAAATCTTGTCTGTTTTTTCACCATTAACCCGCAAGTTGAAACCCGTTCCTGGCTGATTCCCGCGGGAACGAAAGCGCCTCAGGCGGCTGGAAAAGTGCATACGGACTTTGAAAAAGGCTTTATCAAAGCTGATATTTACTCTTTTAAAGATATAGAAAAGCACCGCAGCGAGAAAACCCTCAGGGAAAAGGGATTCATTCGATCCGAAGGAAAGGATTATATTGTCAAGGATGGAGACGTCTGCTTTTTTAAATTCAATATTTAAACCTTAACCAATTCCCGGGTTTTTCCGGAATCCTTCTGACGTGCCCCAAAGCAAGTACCCCCCCGCTAATCGCTCAAATAGTGAAATTCTGACCGATGCCTTTTTGCAAACACCGTATTGAAGTAAGCGCGCAGTTAAGAAAAATAGTAAAATTATTTATGGTGAGCATTGATATTCAATTAAATCAAGATGTGATAAATCGTTTGGAATTAAATCCCAGGCAGATTGAGGCGGTCAAATATTTCGGTGGTCCTCTTTTGATTCTGGCGGGAGCCGGAACGGGAAAAACTAAAACTTTAACTTCAAAGGTGGCGGTTTTAATCGCCTCAGGCATTCATCCTTCAAGAATACTTGCCATAACCTTCACAAATAAAGCGGCTCAGGAGATGGCTCAGCGTGTAAATGCCGTCGTTCCAGGTTGCGCCGGAATATGGGTTCACACTTTCCACGGTCTCGGAGCCAGGATTCTCCGCCAGCACGGGCATCTCATCGGGATTAAACGGGATTTTGCCATATACGACGAAGTCGACCAGAAAAAAGCCGTTCAACTGGCTTTGAAAAATTTGAATCTTGAAAGTGAAAAAAAGAAAGCTGACTATTATTTAGCCTGCATATCCAGGGCAAAAGACGAACTTCTGGATGCAAAATCCTTCATGATAAACAGCGAGGTTTTGCGGGACGAGGCGAGAATGAAGGTGGCGCGGGTTTATCTCAGGTACCAGAAAGAGCTGGAAACCGCCGGCGCCCTGGATTTTGGAGACCTTATAGTCAAAACCTGCGGGTTGTTTGCCCAAAGACAAAACATAAAAGAATACTTTCAGGAATTATTTCAGTATATACTTGTGGATGAATATCAGGACACAAATCACGCGCAGTATGTCCTGGTAAAAACGCTTTCATCCAAACACAGGAACCTTTGCGTCGTCGGCGACCCTGACCAGTCTATCTACTCATGGCGCGGGGCGGACATAAGAAACATAATAGAGTTTGAAAAGGATTTTAAAGACGCAAAAACAATCGCCCTTGAGCAAAATTACAGATCCAGCCCTCAAATACTGGAGAGCGCCAATAAAGTTATCTTAAACAATAAACTGAGGAAACCAAAAAACCTCTGGACTAAAAATGAAAACGGGGAAAAAGTGCGTT
>CALEIX010000255.1 GCA_937898825.1 uncultured Elusimicrobia bacterium
TTTTGATACAGCCCTTTTTTCGGAGGCCGGCATTTTCAGGATTTTTTTGATTTTTTCTCTGAGTTCATCCCTCCTGCATGACCGGTAAAAAAATCCGTTCTCGCCGTCTTTTATGTATTTTTCCATGTATCCCGTTCTTTTGGTTAAGACCAGTTTTCCCATGGACATGGCCATAAAAATTACGGAATTGCCCGCGGCTTCGTTTTTGTGTTCTTTTTTAATGGGCAGAATTACGAGGGAGGAGCCTGCAATCAATTCCCGCACCTTTTGGGTGTTCGCCGAAAAAACCAGATATTCTGCGGTTCCGGTCGTTGCCGGGGGTCTGAGGTCAGAGAGAATAATCAGTTTTGTTTTGAAATCCTGGGCGCATTTCTCAAGGGTTTCGAAATCCCGCCCGGCGCTACCCGCCGAAAAAAGATAGTCGCCTTCGTATCCGGCGTAACCGTAGAAAGAGGTGTCTATAGCGTATTTGCGTTTTAAAATCAGTTTTTTGGGTATTCCGCATTCCTGCCACGAAAACTTTCCGTCGTATTCAAGGCGGCAGAAGATGTCGGCGCGGGAAAAAATTTTCGTCCTCCTCGCCATGTCGCAGGAGTAATTGTCTCCCTGCGCGAAAAGAAGATGGTTAAGCGCGAAGATTTTCGGGATGGGTGCGTTTTTCATGAACCACAAAAGGGGAGCGAGGCATTTTTTTCTCTTTGGAAAATCAAGTATGAAGGCACAGTCGTATTCGCCGAACGGGACGCTTTTGAAGTCTTTCATTCCCCCGTATTTTTTTCTGAGCGAGACGTCCTTTGCGCCCTCAAGAACGGAGTAATAAAACGAATTATTTTCTATGTCGCAGATTGTTTCAAGGTTTATTCCACTTTTCCGGCAGGCGGCGGCAAAAGCGCATTCGAAATGGACGTTTTCCGGGCAGTCGGAAAAGTTAAGAAAGAGAATCTTCATCTGATTTTTTCAATCTCCTTGCGGGCAATTTTTTTAAGTTCGGCGCCGGCGGGGGAGTTCAGAATTTCCCTGTAAAGTTTCAGCGCCTCTCTTTTCTTTCCAAGGGACAATAAAGCGGACGCCCGGTTCATTCTAACTTCGGCGGAATCAGGGTTGAGACTCAGCGCCTTTTTGAAATCCTTTTCGGCTTTTTCGTTTTTGCCCAGAAATCTCAGTACGACTCCCCTGCCGTTATAGTAAGCGGATTTTTGCGGGTTGCGGGAAACCAGATTGTCGAAAATTTTAAGGGCGTCCGCGTATTTCCCCGCATTTTGACAGATAAGCGCCATTTTTTCCATCTCGTTCGGTTTGAGATTTTTTGTCTTCAGGCGGTTAAGGGCGGACAGGGCGGCTTTTTTGTCTTTCAGCGAGAAATAGTCCGCGCTTGAGAGAAGATACGCTTTATTGTTTAACAGGTTTTTTTCGCTGCCGCGGTCGCATTCGGCGTAGGCGCAGACGAGAGCGTAGAAAGCGTTTTCCGGATATGAGTGGCTCAAGCGCAGGGCTTCCGCCGAAAACTGCCTTCTGTCTCCGATGGCAAGGTATAAATTTACGACTTTTTTGAACTCGGGCGTTTTAGCTTTTCCCAGATTTTCGTTGAAAAATCCGGGATTTTTTTTGGCGGTTTCCATGTCCGCCATAAAATTCTTCAGGAACCTGGCGGGGCATATTTTCTCGGCGTAACCGGCGATTGAACTAATATAGGAGGCGAAGGCGTTGTTGTAGTCAAATTCCTCTTTCATGAGGTTGTCTTCCTTGGTCAGCGACATTATTTTCGGGGTAAGGCGGGTTATCTTTCCGAGACGCTCTATGATTTGCCGCCTTTTGTCGATGGGAAAGTAAAACAGGGCGTTGTAGATGTCCTGGTCATATATGATTTTATTCGTCGCCTTTATTCTCCGGGAGATTATTTCATCCCGCGCGGAAATAATTCTCCTGAGCCCGTTTCTCTGGGTTTGCCACACGTTTTCGGCTTTTGAAAAAAGCTCTTTCGCTTTTTCTATTTCGTTTAGTTCAAGAGATTTGAGCATTTTCAGCAACCGCAGTTCGTAATCCCGCGCATGCAGGTTTTCGTTCGGCATCTCTTCTGGAGTCTTGCTTTTCAATATTTTAAGCAGGGCGCCGACGAAACGTTCCTTGGAAGGGTTCAGCGAATAAACCTGTTTCAGAACGTTCACTCCTTCCCGCTGCATATTGTATCCGAAGAAAAGCTCCGCTTTCTTTTTTAGAAGCCACCTGCTTTCAACGCCGCCGGGGCCTACAACGGAAAAAATTGTCTTGCTTTTTATTGGGTAAGTAATCAGGAAAAACTCCGCGATGCAGACCAGTGCAAGGGCAAAGAAAGAGGGGAGATTGGATGTTTTCATTTCTCCGTTTTTTGCGGGGAGGCGCAGGCTCCAGACCATGAAGCAGCCGGTCGGCACGCTCAATAAAAACTGAAGGGGGAAAAAATACCTCTGTTCAATGGACAGCAGGCAGTGTATTCCCGTAAAATAGAGCGGAATCATGGAAAAATAAAGAATGTCTTTTTTCCTTATAAATATTGCCGCAGCCAGCAGGAAAAGCATGGTCACGGGGTAGAAAAGAAAGACCTGCCACAGTCTTCTCAGGACGGCTGAGAAATAGACGCCCGGTTCCTTGAGTATTTTTTCCGCCGCCCACTTGTAAACCGAGTCCTTCTGGCCTAGCCCCGCCAGCTTTCTTGAGTCTCCCTCCATCGTAAAAACACTTCCCATGGCTCCCGTTATGATGTTGCAGACGGCTTTGTCCTTTTCAAAAAAGATTATTTTTTTGTGCAGTTTCCAGTTTACCCCCAGCCACGGCAGAAGCAGAACGTAAGATGAAAGCAAAAAAACCGCCTGCCGGGTAAAATTGAATTTTTTCTTCAGAAAAAGAGCGCCCTCGACAAGCAGGATAACAGGGGGCAGCAAAAAGAGAGGAGATCTAATGAGCAGCGAAAAACCCAGAGACAGTCCCGCCAGGATGTTTTGCAACATGGAAGGCTTCTTGAATTTCAGTATGAGGAGGTAAGCGCAGAGCGCGACCGAAAAGGCGTAAAGCATCTGTTCAAATTCAAGATATGGCGTTTTAAGAAAAAGAATGCCGGCGGCCGCAAGGGCAAAGACTCCGCCTGCCCTTGAGCAAAGCGCTTCGGCGGAAATTTGCGCGAGCCGCAGGGTCATGGCA
Organism: uncultured Elusimicrobia bacterium; assembly: GCA_937898825.1. GTDB lineage: Bacteria > Elusimicrobiota > Elusimicrobia > Elusimicrobiales > UBA9959 > CALEIX01. The sequence goes on from CALEIX010000255.1 coordinate 3,175, forward strand.
AGAAGAATAAGAAAGAAAATCTTGCAAGAAAAAAGAACGGGCAGGTTTAGATGGTATTCGAAGAAAGCGCTCAGAATTCCGGTCAGCGGCATGGAATAGGATATAGTCTTATGCTCAACGGCGGCGATTAGAGCTTCGCCTCTGTCTGAATAGCCTTCAAGATTTCTTATGGAAAAAGAATTTGCGTCTGAGATTTCTAAATAGGCGAGGAAGATAAAAACGCCCAGCACGAGATACGGCAGGTATTTTGAATTTAATGCTTTTTGAACTTTCCGGAAGATTTTCCCGGGGAAAGAATTCATATGCTAATTCTATAAAAAATCGGGGGAGATTTAATATAATAACTCTTACCGTATGCGAAGGATAAAAAAGCACCCCATACTTCAGAGCGAAACAAGAAAAAGGGTAAATTTCTTTTTCAACGGCAGAAAATTGAGCGCCTTTGAGGGGGAGATTCTCTCAAGCGCCCTCTTTGCGAACGGGATAAAAATTTTCGGCTATCACCGGAAGGACGACGCACCTCAGGGCATATTTTGCGCCAACGGTCAATGCGCTCAGTGTTCTGTGATGGTGGACGGGAAGGTGGAAAAGGCTTGCATTACAAAAGTGCGCCCGGAAATGATGGTTGAGCAGATTAGAGGTGAAGCCCGCTGCGATATGCGTCAGAAGTTGCCTGCGCTCCATTTTGCGGAAGTGGAGGACCTTGAAACCGATGTTCTTATTATAGGCGCAGGTCCGGCGGGTTTGAGCGCGGCGACAGAACTGGGCAAGCTTAACGTTCCCGCGATTGTAGTGGACGACAAGCATAAACTGGGCGGAAAGCTTGTTCTTCAGACGCATAAATTTTTCGGTTCGGTGGAAGACTGTTACGCCGGGACCAGGGGCATTCATATAGCGGAAAGGTTGGCGGCGGAAGTCAAAAAATATCCCTCTCTGGAAATCTGGCTGAATTCAGTTTGTCTGGGCATTTTTTCGGACAAAAAGGCGGGCATCTTGAAGGAAGGAAAATATTGCCTGGTAAGACCGAAGGCTGTGGTGGCTGTCTCTTATACACATCTGACGCTGCCGACGAATTAGACGGTGTAGATCTCGGTGG
>CALEIX010000256.1 GCA_937898825.1 uncultured Elusimicrobia bacterium
AAGCTCTAATAGCCGTTCTGATAAATCGCTTCTATTTTGCATTTTTCAATTTGCATTCTGCATTCTGTATTGAGCCACCGCGCTTAACTACCATTCAATGGGCGTTTATTCTTCAAGTTTAAATTGCTGGGAATCACTAAAGCTGTCTATTATCTCAAGACGGGTAAGTTCACATATAAAATCTTCAAGCTGCCTGACCGTGAAGGGCTTTTTCATAAACCTCACTTTCTCATATTCCTTGCTTATTTTCTCCCCTTCCTCTATCGCGATTCCGCTCCACAGAATAAAAGGTGTGCGTTTATACTCTTCCATAAGGCGGACATTTTTAAGCACCTCCACCCCGCTCATATCAGGCATATGAATGTCGGAAATAATTATGTCAAACCTAACGCTTTTGATTTTTTTCAGAAGTTCTTTTCCATCCGGCACCCAATCCACTTCATAACCCTTCTCTTTCAAGTAAGGCGATATCATATTTATCAGGTTGGCATCATCTTCCGCAATTATTAATTTCATACTGCCTCCTGCAAGCGTAAAACGAAGCGGCAAAAAATATTATCTTTTCGCCTCCTCCATTATCCCTTTCGGGTAACCTATGTCTATCACCCTGAGTTCGCCTATATTCTTCTGCGCGTGAGGCGCCATGAGCCCGCTTTTCGGAAAACCAAGAGTGAATGTCATATGCGCCTTCACAAAAACCCCGCTGTGATGCCCCGTATCCGGACTTAAGCCTGAAGGAATGTCCACCGCGAAAATTTTTTTCCCTGTCCTGTTCATCATTTGAATCAGCCGCCTAACGGCGCCGGCGGGCTTTCCTATGGCGCTCACTCCCAAAAGGGCATCCACAAAAGCGTCTGCCCATCTGAATTTCCCCTCAAAATCCTCCACGTTCTTCCCGTCCACCATATTCACAGGCACGCCGGCCTCCCTCGCCCTGCTTATATTTTCAACCACCAGCGCGCCGTAACCGCTTGACCTGGGAGCAACTATCAGGACCTCGGCGTCTCTCTGCGCCTTCTTCAGGTATCTCGCCGCCACCAGCCCGTCTCCGCCGTTATTTCCCCTGCCCGAGCATATCAAAAACTTATCGGCACTTGCCTGCTTCAATATCTCCTCGGCTATTTTCCTGCCGGCGTTTTCCATCAAATCCAGTTCCTTGATTCCGTATTCCATAGAAGCCTTTTTATCCAGAAATTTCATTTTCTCCGCAGTCACGACCGGCCATCCATCATACTCTTTCACCTGAGGAATTTTTGACATAATTCCCTCCGTTAAAAAACACTCATCAGGGCAAACACCAGAGCGTAAAGCGTGAACATAAACACGACAAACGGAAACAGAACATAATTTAACATGAGCGACATAAAAGCGCTCAATACGTTCATTCTGTATATTCTTCCTATGGCGACCACCCTGAAAGAGACCACCAAAACCGCCGCTATGAAAAAAGAGGAGAATGGGCCCAATACACCAAGCCTTGTCCAGAAACCAAGCGGTAAAAGAACGCCCCATATAAAATCGCCTATGCCGGTTGCGCAGAACAATTTCAGGGCATCTCCGTTTTTGCCCAAAAAGTTCAGAAAAAGATGAACCATTCCGGAAAAAAGGAAATTTGAAAAAAGCGCGGCGGAAAGAATCACCAGAAGCGAAAAAGCGCTTATTGAAAAGGGCTTGACCATCATCACAAAAAGCATCAACGAAACCGCTCCCGCCAGGTACCCGAGCAACGCCCATGACATAAGCGCGGAGTTCTCATTCTCCTCAATGCGCGAAAAAGGTGAATATAAAAATTCGCAGGCGGAATCAAGGCATTTCATATCAAAACCCCTTCCAGATGTATTGGAGTGAAGGATACTGTAAATACCCACCTTCCAGTTTCCCCAAAATATTGCTCTTTATGTTTATAATTGAGAAAAACTCCTCTATGGCATCCGTGGACCTTATTACCGGCGGGTCCTTTCCAAGTTTTGCCATTTCACCCGCCAGGTCCAGAGCCGTTTGAAAATCCCCCAGTTTGTCCACGAGACCTTTCGCCAGCGCCTGCCTGCCGGTGAATATTCTTCCGTCGGCAATGCTTTCAAGTTTCTCTTTCGGAATATTTCTTCCTTTTACAACTGCATCCAGAAACTGTGAATAAGCATCGTCAATCATATCCTGGAGAAGTTTCCGCTCCTCCTTCGTCATTTTTCTGACTGGAGAGCCAATGTCCTTGTATTTGCCCGATTTTATGGTTTCGGCTTCAATCCCCAGCTTTTTCATAAGTCCCTGCCAGTTGCCGGCACTGAAAATAACACCTATAGAGCCGGTTATGGAACCGGGATTGGCAACTATTTTGTCGCAGGCCGCCGCCACGTAATAGGCCCCGCTGGCCGCGACATCGCCTATGCGCGCCACAAAGGGTTTTTTCGTTTCTTTTTTCGCTCTCAATATGGCGGAATATATGTCCTGAACCGCGCTCACAGTTCCCCCGGGAGAATTTATATCCAGCAGAATTGCCTTGACTTCTTTTTTTCGGCTCATTCTCTTTATCTTTTCCGCCACTTTTCTTTTAATATCTAAGTCCCAGATGCTTCCGGATGCGCGCTGATATATCGCTCCGGTTACTGAAATGACTGCCACTCCTTTTTTCCTGGATATTGAAGAAATTATTCCATCCTTTCCCCTTTTGACGATTTTCGGTTTCGGAGTTTTGGCAACAACCCAGAAAGATATTATTATGGAGATTAGATAAAAGGCAATCAAAATCTGTCCAGGCCCGTATTTTTTTTGTTTTTCCCGCGACTCTTCCGGCTGTTTTTCATATCCCGGAATTTTCCCGCCTTCATTTTCCTCAATATTTTGCATCGCTCCTCCTGACCATTGTTATATCCACAACCCTGTTTCTTCCATGCTCTTTGGCATAATAAAGCGCATCATCCGCCATTTTTATAATCTGGGCAGCATCGGCAGCATCCCTTGGAAAGTGCGCTATGCCTATGGATAATGTTATTTTAACACTTTCAAAACCGATTGTGAAAACCTCGTTTTCTATTTTGCTCCTTATCGCCTCCGCTTTCCTTAAAACTCCCTCGCAATCCGCCCTTGGCAATATTATTCCGAATTCCTCTCCGCCGTACCTTCCCACAAAGTCGGTTTCATACACGCTGTTTTTCAAAATCTCCCCGACCCGCCTGAGGACAAAATCTCCGAACTGGTGACCGTACCTGTCGTTTACCTCCTTAAAATGATCTATGTCGGCTATCATAAAAGCGAATGTCGTTTTAAAACTATTCGCCCTTTTTATCTCTTCCTCTATCTTTTCATCCAGCACATTGCGCCTGTAAGTTCCGGTCAATCCGTCCACCCTTGAAAGGGAATCGACCTGAGAGAACAGCTGAAGACGCCTTACGGCGAAAGAAATCTGGCTGAAGAAATTCTCAGCCCTGGCGGCGAGATCTGACGCTGCAAGATCTGTCTCTTATACACATCTCCGAGCCCACGAGACCTC
>CALEIX010000257.1 GCA_937898825.1 uncultured Elusimicrobia bacterium
TTTCAAGCAGAAGACGGCATACGAGATGTAGAGAGGTCTCGTGGGCTCGGAGATGTGTATAAGAGACAGATCCTGGAGCCGCTGCTGGCGCAATGGGATAAAAGCTTTCGCCTGAAGAGAATGAAAATCATCAAGAGAATCGGCATAGATTCGCGGTGCAAAGTGAACGCTGAGAAACTGCGATTCGCCTTTCACCAGATAATAAAGAACTCCTATGAAGAAATGATAGCAGGGGGAACGCTTACCGTGACTCTGGGGCTTTTTAAGGACAGAAAAGCCGCATTGATCAAATTTGAGGACACATCAAGAGGACTGGCGCAAAGCGCAATTGAAAACCTCTACAAGCCGTTCAACACGACTAAAACCGGGCATGTGGGAATAGGGCTTGTGATAGCCAAAACCATAGCCAGAGTGCACGGCGGCGACTTTACAATCGCAAATCGCAAACAAAGGGGAACCGTCGCAGAGTTTAGTTTGCCTGTGGCGGAAGATGAGGGTGAGCCGAAGGTGGAAGCGAAAGACGCGGGGTAAAGCAGGGTTTACTTGAGCATGTATCCCACGCCGAAAATGGTGCGCAAATGAGACGAGAATTTTCCAAGTTTTTTTCTAAGAATTTCTATCCTCTTGTCCACCGACCTGGGAGTCGCCCTGAGATTTCCACGCCACACCTCGGAAATGAGCGAAGAACGCGTCATGATTCTACCTGCGTTTCGGATGAAATATTCAAGCATGTCAAACTCTAAAGAAGTAAGATTTATCTTTTTCTTCCTCCATCTGACTTCCCTGAAATCCAGATTAATCTCCAGTTCCTCATAAACCAGCACGGAGGGTTCGTTTCGCAAAGAGAAAAGTGCCTTGCGCTCCAAAAGATTGTTTATCCTTGCAATGAACAATTCATCACCTTCGTTAATCCCGATTATCTCATCCGCCCCAAGGGAAAAAATTTCCGTTTTCTTCAAGGGGCGATTGGAATTTTCCACAATCACTATCAGGGTTTTTGGAGACGGAACGTTCCTTCTGACTGCCATCACCAAATCCGCGCAGGAAATTTGGGGCATGCAAGAATCAGCGATAATTAAATCCGGAACCAACAAATTCAAAGAAGAAAAAAACTTTTCCGGGCCAGGATACCTGACTATCTTGCACTTTTTGATTCTCCTTTCCAGGCAGGGCGCAAAATTTTTTCTGCCGCTTAACACAGCAATGACGTTTTTTTTCTCTGGCATTTCAATCCGAAAGAGATTCTTTAACCTTTCTAATTAATTCTTCCGGGTCAAAGGGCTTTATTATGTATTTTTGCTTCCTGCCGTAAAGCGCCCGTCGCAAATGGCCAAGGTCCGAATAAACGCTGAAAAAAATAACCCTGGTTTTGGAAGTGCGAGAATTTTCCTGGAGCATCCTGCTTACTTCAATTCCGTCTATATCGGGGAGTCCAATATCCAGAATCACAAGGTCAGGCTGGTGGTTTACGGCAAGTTCAAAACCTTTTTTTCCGGTGGCGGCGGTTTGAATATCATATCCCTCTTGTTTAAGCAGCAAGCACGCAATCCGCAGGTAATCCTGTTCATCGTCGACCACTAAGATTTTTGCTTTCCTCATTTCCGGGGAATAATCTCTTCCACCTTTTTCTGTATGGCGGAAATATCCGTTGCTTTGCTTATGAAACCTCTGCAGTTTGATTCCTGCAGGAATAAGTCGTTCATCGTCTTCTCGAAATATGTTCCTGTTATTACCATAACCGGTATGTTTACCGTATTCTCGTCAGTCTGGAGTTCTCTCAGAACCTCAATGCCGCTTTTATCCGGCATCATCACATCCAGAAATATTATGTCGGGAGATATTTTTCTGGCCGTCTCAAGACCTATCTCCCCGTTTTCAGCCTGAATGACCTCAAAGCCAAATTCCGAAAAATAGTCGCTAATCATGTTTCTGAATTCTATGTTATCGTCTATGACGAGCATCTTTTTCATACTTCCCCCTATAATTCTTTGCTTACTGTAAATATAAACTTGCTTCCTTTTCCTACCTCCGACTCAACCCAGATTCTGCCTTTGTGGAGTTCGACAGTCATTTTGCACATTGCAAGACCGAGCCCGAAGCCCATACTTTTATGTTCCTCCATCTGCCCGTATTTCTGGAAAATAAGGTCCTTCTTATTCTCCGGTATTCCGGGGCCAGTATCCTCAACCCAGATATAAATTTCTCTCTCGCGACTTTCAGCACCAATACTTATCTTACCACCTGCTGGAGTAAATTTCAAGGCATTTCCAATCAAATTCGTCACCACTCTCTCAAGCATCATGGGGTCCCCTCTGAATTTAAAACCGCCGCCAGGCAGAGTAGTATCTAGCTTAATCTGCTTGGGCGTTGCCACCGGTTCGTGATTCTCACGAAGTTTTGAGACAAACTCTTCGGCGTCAATTTCTTCAATCGTCAAGTTTAAAGTGCCTTTTTCAAGTTTTGTCGTATTCAATATGTCGTCTATCATGCCCCGCAGCCTGCGCGAAGAATAAAGCATACTCTTGAAAAATTTGTCGGTGCGGGGTGACTTCGGAAGTATCTTCATAAGAAGTTCAGTATAACCCTGTATCGTGGAAAGCGGAGCGCGCATATCGTGGGTAATCATGTGGAAAAAATCCTCTTTGGCTTTTTCCAGCTCTTTCTCGTGCGTAATATCCCTCAGGATTATCACCCTGCCCGGACGCTTGAGCGTTTCCAGGGTGAATTGCCTGGAAAGAAACAAATAATTTCTTGAAGCGGAATTTATCGTAAATTCGCTCTCGGTTTGATAAATCTTTTCAGTGGATTTGATAATCTCATTTAATTTTCCGGCGAATTGCTGATTGCGGATGGACTTTGGAATAATGATGTCAGGCGATATTTTTTCTATGCCCAGGGTCCGCAACGCTATGCCGTTGGCGTAGATGAGCCTGAACGCATTGTCAATAAGCAAAACGCCGTCCGGTATGGTATCTATCAAGGCCTGCGCTTTGTTTTTTTCCTCAACAATTTGATTCAACTGAAATGCCCGGTATGCCTGTAATTCAAGCATGAGACGGTTGAGAAGATTTATAAGATTTTGCAGTTCGGGCCAGCCTTTGCGAGGGATGATTTTTTCAAGCTGTTGTTCTCTCAAAAATTGCCTGACGGCGAGTATTATGTTATTAATTGGCTCTATTATACGCTGAGATATCAAAAAAACGATGAAAATGGAAAAGCCCGTCGTAACCAGTGCAAAAAATCCAAACAGGAAAATGGATTTTTGTCCTGAACCGTATATGTTTTTATTCGTATCCATAATGCCGTACAGGTTCCTGTTCTGGTATATAATCTTCTGCCACTGGGATTCAACGATAATTGAAAGGTCGGGATATGCCCGGGCAATACCGTGGAGCAGCCCCCAGTCCACCTCGACATGCCAGATAAACAGGGGAACCCGGTATTCCTGGCACCACTCGCACACCCCACCCACAGACCATGCGGTCAACAGATAGTGGTGGGTTTTTGGAAACAACCGCACTCCGCGAAGGAGAGCATCAGGCTTGTCGGATCCGGGGAGAGGGCCCTGCTCGTGAGGAACAAGCGGCAGACCGGTCCATATCGTATACACGCTCTCAGG
>CALEIX010000258.1 GCA_937898825.1 uncultured Elusimicrobia bacterium
TATAAGAGACAGATATTATATCAGCCTTTATTCAATGCCTTGGTTTTTCTTTATCAATATTTGCCTGGCCAAGATTTTGGGGTGGCGGTGATTGTTTTAACGGTTTTAATCAGATTTCTCCTTTATCCTTTGATGGTGATGTCTATTAAGTCTCAAAAAAAACTATCGGAGCTCCAGCCAAAAATTCAGGAAATTCAGCAAAAACACAAAGACGATAAAGAGAAACAATCAAAAGAAATGATGGCTCTTTACCAAAAAGAAAAAATTAACCCTTTTGGAGGGTGTTTGCCTCTTTTAATCCAACTGCCTATTTTGATTGCCCTCTATAGAGTTTTTTGGAAAGGAATGCAGCCCGAGGCGATGAATTTGCTTTATAGCTTTATTCCCAATCCCGGAACAATCAATCCGACTTTTTTTTTCTTAAAAGGCATAACGTTTAATGGTGGAACGCTTCCTATTTTTAAAACTTTCCGGACAAGTTTTTTGCTGATAATAAGCGGCACGATTCTAATTCCTGCAATCCTGTCGTTTTTTTTAACCTGTATGTCGGAATGCATTGTTGCAAATACAATATTTCCAATATGGTTTATTTGAGCGACGGCTTTTTTATCAACTTTGAGAAATCCATCGCAAGCTGCCATAAATTGCGTTTTCCCCTCCACCGGTCCGGTGGTTTTAATATTTTTTCCTCCAAGCTTGCGAAACTTAAGCGCAGCTTCATCCTCATGATAATAATTCTCAGGCATATTTAATAGATAGATATGCTCTTTGCCGAGCGCTTTAAGTTCCTTAATATCTTGCCAGCGTATGATATGGCCTTTTCTGAAGGCCGCGCCCTTAACTTTGCCCGGCGCGATACGTGTAATATCATGCCCGATGACTTTGCCGACGGCGTCCTCAACTTTGATGATTTTTGCGAAATTACTTTTCTTCATTTAATTACTCAAATCAAATTTTCCGGTAAAAGCCAGACTGCGGTTGAGAGCAAATATCCGCTCCGTTATAGTTAATGATATATAATGGGGAATGGAAAAGCAAACGTAGAAACGAGGCATGGAAGTGTTGAGCAGTAGAGGCGCGGTAAAATTACACTGCCCCGCCGTGTTTTTCGGCTCTCAAGGTTTTTTGTTCAAGGATTTCCGCACGTATTGGAGGTATTTCATGTCCAAAGCGTCCCGATGTGTTTCAGCGTATTTTTGCATTTCAGATTTTAATTTTGTGGCAAATGAGGCGTCATTTAGGATTTTGAGTCTGATATGCGCCATGTCGTCGGGAAGAAAAACCGAGTATTTTTCATCCTCTGACCAGTTGGAGGAAAGATGTTCCTTTTTCACAAAAACAAGTGAATTCATGTCCCACCACACCAGTGTCCAGTCTTTTGGAGGGAAATAAAACAGATACTCCGGTCTTGCAATTTTGAAGCAGGCGTTCCCTTCGCACATCCTAACTTCCCTTAATCTGTAATTTCTCTCGATTATCGCCAAAGATAATTTTCTCCTTTTGGCAAATCGTTTAAAAAAGAATGGGGAAGATTCGGCGATGCTGATTTCCGCCGCGTAATCGTGAAAAATGTACCTACCGTCCACGAAAATTTTGTATGGCGGAGACAAATAAAACCCGAGATAACCGCCCCAGCGCCACGGATTATACATCCTGAGATCCGCTAATTTTGAGGCATTTTCCCTGAGGAAGGATATGGCGTTTTTGCGGGGGAAAAGAGGAATTAGAAGGGTTTTAAAGGTGAATGGCCATATATACATAAAGCAAAAGACCGCCGCAATAAATGCGAAAACGAATTGTCGCGCCAGCCATTTTCTCGAGAGAAAATTTTCCTTTCTGAAGTAGTAGGGCATTATGAATGAAAAAGCGATAGAAAAGAAACCTATGTGCCTTGTGTGCTGGGATGAAACAAAGGCGAAGTACAAAAGAATCAGTATGTGGGCGAAGTGAAACTTCTTTTTTTTCGCCACCAACAAAGCCATAAAGGCAAGCGAAAAGAAAAGAGCGAGCATGTAAACCCAGTGAAACGGATTGCTCAACCTTGGCGGCGCCCATTCAGTCACATACCTTGAAATAGCGGGCATATCGGACAAGTGTCTCAGGACGACCCCGTATATCTTTGTCCCGAAGGGATTTGCGATTGTGCCCAAAAACGCGAACAGAAAGCAAACAAAAACCGACTTTGCCTTGTTCAGGCAATCGGTTAAAACCCCGTTTTTTTTGCGGTTATAAAGCCCGTCTATAATAAGACCGGACATGTAGAAGAGAATTAAAAGTAATCCGAAGATGAATCCGGCGTGCAGGTTCGCCCACAGTGAATAGAAGCAAAAAAAAACTAAATAAACTTTTCGGTTCCACAGCATTCCGCTCGAAAATGCCCTTTCGAAAAAGTATAGTTCAAGGGCGAAAAAAATCAAACTGTAGTTGTCCACCCTCAAATCCGAATTCGGAAAGATGAGCAGGGCAAAAAGTGCGTAAGCGAAAAAAGCGCCCTTTATTCCTCTGGAGAAATCCTCCCTGAGGTTCGTCTGACCGCTGCCGGAAGGAAGTCTGCCCTCGATTGTTGGAGGAGTTTGTTTTCTTATAAGGTTTGCTGTGTGCAGAACGAGCGTTTTCTTGAACAGCAGAAAAAGGATGAGCATGAGAACTATCTTCCAGCAGTAGAGAGCCTGTATGCCGCCAGCGAGGTAAAGCAAATAATATATTACTTGCGCCAGCCACTCAAAGTCCATCCATGGCGTTCCGGTTTTCGTCCATGACAGGAAGTCAGTTTTCGGCAAAGCGAGATTTTGAAAAATATACTTTCCGGCTGAGAGATGCCAGAATAAATCATAATTATATATGGGAGTGAAAAGGACCGAGAAAGCGATTGAAAGCAGGACCGCCGCCAGAAAGCGACCCAGCCACACATCGGGTGAAAAATTTTTCATTCAATATCCTCCGAGGCGATGCGGGGAATGAGAAGAATAATGGTAGATAAAAGTATCAAGGAAACTGAGTTATAGAGAATCGTAAATTTTACGGAAATGCTCTCCGCCAAAAATCCGTTAAGCATAAAAGTAAGCGGGAGCACGGCATAAGCGAAAGTAGTAAGCACCGAGAAAAATCTTCCCTTTATATCTTCCCTGATTATGCGCTGAAACAGTCCTATAGCAAGGGCGTTGCCCAGTCCCAGTGCAACGCCGCATGAAAATATCAGGAAAGTGATAGCGTATTTATTACTTGCAAAATAAAGCCCAAAAAACGAAAGTCCCATAAGCATCAAAGATATGAAAAAGGAAATGTAAACCTTTCTGAAGGTTTTTTTGAAACTCATCACTACGGCCATTGCGCTGGAGCCGAGGGCGAAAAAGGTTTCTAATATGGCAAGCCAGGTGACGTTTTCCTCCATTATGAACTTAACCAGCATGGGTATAAGTATGAGCAAAGGACCGACAAAAAAATTAAAAGCGGTAAAACACAACATAAGCCATAACACCGCCCTGTTTTCAAAGATGTAAAATATTCCCTCCTTAAACTGGTGGAAATATTTTTCTTTGTTCCTGGAGGCGCCGAGCGAGGTTTTTATAAACCACACGGCTCCGAATGAGACAAGAAAAGTGAAGGCGTCAAACATAAAAGCACCGGCTATTCCTATGGTGGCTATAAAAACACTCCCGAGTGCCGAGCCGAAAACATTTGAGATTTGCATGACCGAGGAGTCCAGAGCAGCGGCAGCACCCAGATGCTCTCTTGATGTGAGTTTCAGAAGAGAGCTTGAAACCGCCGACTCAAACATTGGACCGAAAAAGGAGATGAGAAAGCAGAGGAGGTAGAGAGCGCCGAGCTTTATTTTACCCTCGAAAGCTAGAAGGCACAGGATAAATATAAAAATGAACCTGAAAAAATCCGCCCAGAGCATCATTCTTCTTTTGTCCGACCTATCAACCAGAGTTCCAAGAAAAGGACCGAAAAAAACCACAGGCAGGAAATTGACGGCCATAAGAAGTCCGAGGTGAAGTTTGCTTTTTGCTCCAACCTCGGAAACTATCCACCACGCTATGGCTATGGCGAAAAATTTGTCTCCGATTGCGGAAATCACGCGACCTGCAAACAATTTTCTGAAATCCGGAAAAATTGAAAGTGGATGTTCCTTAATCCCGTTTTTTATTTTTTTCATGTTTCGTATGTTCCCTTTCAAGAGACGCAAACCATGAGGCGACGGAAGCATGCAGACTGTCTTCAATATGCGCCGGATTGTTTTTTAAATACCTTTTCACTTCTCCTTTCAATTCATCAAATGAAACTTCTCCGCTTAGGGCCATGAGAGCCACATTTTGCGTATCGTCCGCCCTGAAAAGTTTGTATTCATTTTTTTTGAGCCACTCAGGTGGAGCGCTTTTCCTCATAACCATTACAATAAGTCTTGCGTCCCAGTGCACAAGAGCCCAGTCCTTCCTTGGAATATAAAGCAGATATGTGGGTCTCCACATGACAATTTCCCTGGAATCCTTGAATTTGTGCTTTACAGGGGTTTTTTGCCCGTCCCTTTCAAGCACCAGAATTTCAAATTTGTATTTTTGAAGAAACCTGCGCCAGGCCTCGTAATTTACCTGGCAATTTTGCACCTCCTCAAGTTTTGAATGAAAAATGTATCTCCCGTCTATAAAGGGTTTATAGCTAGGCCACAGAAAAAACTCCATGTAGCCTCCCCAGCCCCATTGGTTGTACATTCTCAGTTTCCCAAGCTGGCGGCGGTTACTTTCAAGAAATCTGACCAATGGCTGGGACCTGTTAATAAAATCCGTCATTCTTCCCGCACGGCTCCAGATAAACACCGGATAGTAGAGAATGATGAAGAACGAAAACAATAACGTGAGACTTCTTTTACCTCGCGTGAGAACTGCATCGCGCATGGAATATAGGAAAGAGGCGCAGGCCATGATAATGAAAAAAGGCGTTTGCCTTGAATAGTTTATGGCAGAATAGCCGAAAAATAACATTGAAATTATGTGAGGATAAGGCACGTCCCTTTTACGAATGAATCGCAGCAGCAGCGTTATGAAAGAAACGAAAAATAAAAAAGCGAAGGGCCATTGATAGACGCCAAAAATGTCAAATGGCGTCCACTCCTGTATGTATTCCTGGAGAACTGACAGGTATTTGTGATGATTTGCGGCTACCTTGAATATGGCCGGTCCGTAAGGGTTCAGGAAAATCGCGAATATTGAGACAAAAAAGAGTTTCAAATAAGAAATGGACTTTCCGAAATTTATTTTCCCGGACCTGCCGTAGATGAGAGGAATGGCCCCCGAGGAGAATTCTCCCAAAAAATAGAAAAATATCAACGCCGAGCCGTAAAGGTGACCGGCGTGCATGTTGCACCATAAAACAAAGAACAAAAAACAAAGGGCGTAGTCTTTAATCCGCGGCAGATTTTGAGAAAGCCTTCCTTTTTCGAGCCGGAAGAGAAGATATGAAAAAAACAGGAGTGAAAAATTTTCGGGTCTCAAATCGCTGTTTGTCACAATCGCCGCCGAGACAAACGGCAAAGAAAAAAAGGCGAGTCGCCTTATTCCATAGAGCAGAGCCGTTTTGCAGACAAAGAAAAGGGAAGCTGAAAGCAGCAGGAATTTGAGGAAAAAAAGACCTCTGAAACCCGAAATTTTCCATATAGAGAAATAGATAATCTGTACCAGCCATTCAAAGTCAAACCATTCCTTGCCGTTCATGCTCCAGGTCATAAAATCCGAGTGCGGAACCTTCCCGGAAAGAAGGATATGTTTTCCGGCGAGAAGATGCCAGAAAACGTCAGGGCTTACAATGGGAAGGATAAACGCGCTCAGAGAAAGAAGCCACAGAAAAGTAATGAATATTTTATTTTTCACCGGCTATAATTGTAGCAAATTGAAAAACGGCGCATTCCAAAAGTCATAATAAGACGCCGGTTTGCATTGTGAAACCGCGGTATTCTTCAAAGTCCTGTCAACCCATTAAAAAACCTAACCGTAGTTAGATGTAAGAGAGCGTTTTTTGCTGAGGACCAAGGCCTCATTTACAATATCCACCTTTGTTTTAGCCAATATCCTGGTTTTTGGCTTTAAATTGGCGGTTTTCCATATTTTTTCCAGCAATTGCGATATTTTCGCCGACAATTCGAAAGGATTCAATCGCTCCCACAGTTTTATCAGGTCTTTTGCCAGTGCGGGGTTGTATTCAGCAAGGCGATCCAGCGGCGTTTGCGGTGCGCTGTAAATCTTTTTGGTCTTTGAACCGATATGAATTGTTTTAATCAGCTTTACCGAGGGTTGATACAGGTTCATCCATGCGCTAAGCGGATTCGCATATAATCTGTTCATCAAAGCCAGGGCTTTTTGACTGTCATAACGGTCCCATCCGATAAGTTTCCTTACATGTGTCCAATTCTTTTGCTCTATATGCGCGTTATCGTGTTTTTTATAAGCCCTTGAGCGGGTGAATTGAATGTCAATTTCGGCGCAATACCTGTAAAGATGCCAGTTGATGAATTCCGAACCATTATCGGAATCAACGCCCTTGGTTTTAAAAGGGAGCCCGGCTTGGTTTTACCGTATATGCGCTTTTTAAGTTGATACCTATAAGGCCTGATTATACGCTCAATGGTGTTTTTGCTTATATTAAGCAGCAAGGTTTCAGTCGTTTTGTCTATTTTATGACGCATTCGTATCCATGGTAGCCATAGTCTTATTATTTCCTTGAGGCGCACGGACCAAGGGAAATTTGCTTGTTCCCATAAATCCACTATGATAGTTTGCACATTATGACCGTAAACTATCGGACGCTTTGATGGGCGGAGCTTGGAGTGGCCTTTCTGGGGGTTGTTAAGTAAATATATGGCGTATTTGCGGTTATACGCGCGTAAGCGGCAAAATTCCGATAAAATGGCTGATTTGCCGGCTTTATCGGAAGCGAAATATCTTTTGCGAATGTTTTCCAGATATTGCATGCGGAATTTCCTTGTCATGAGATTATATTACTACTTACTGCATGTTTTACGGTTAGATTTTTAATGGGGCGATGATATGCCCCATGGTTAGATTATAAATGGGTTGATGCGGCACATCGCTTTTTTTACTTCAATTTTATAAAATATCCTCGTATGATGAATTTGGAGTGGGTTTTGGAATCTGTTGACCATCCACGCTTTCCTTACCGCCTGAGCATAAGGCAGGGCGGAGAAAATCTTCTGGTCCTGCGGGTTCAGGACAGGTGGCCGGGGCAGAAAGGACATATATTCTGTTTAAGGGAAAAAAGCGGCGATTTCAGTCCTACCCTTTCCGAAGTTGAAAGGGTCAAAGTAATTTCTTTCAAAAGATACGGGAAAAGAATATCGGTTGTACTGGACAGGGGGAAAGAAAAAAGATGCGACTTTCTTTTCCTCACGAAGAAATACAAAAGCGGCGAAGGAGAATACGAACAGATTTTCTGGCGCACTCAGGCGGGACTCCTTGGCAACAAGCCCCGCCTGAAATTATCCACATATCACAAAGGCGAAATGGACATAATAGTGGATATCGGAGAAAAGTATCCGTGGACATTTCCGGACTGCAATGTGGAAAAAGACCGTCTTCCGGTAGGAGATTACGCGCTTAAAGGCAAGAGTGGCATTATCGCGATCGTGGAGAGAAAAACCTTCGATAACTTCGTCGCCGAATTCTCAAAAATGCAAATCTTTCACCAGCAGTTGGGCGAACTCTCGTCCCACAAGCATTCCGCGCTTTTGATAGAAGCCAATTACGCGGATTTTTTTAAGCCCGGCCGCCTGAAATATTACCCGCCTGTTTTCGCCGCCAAGGCGATAGGCGAACTTTATGCTTTTCATCCCGCCCTTTCAATTATATTTGCCGGCAACAGAAAATTGGCCAATGAATGGACATACAGATTTTTTTCGGCGGTCAGGGCGAATAACGAAGACAATATCCCCCCGTCTGTCTCCGAAACGATCGCGAAATACGAATACCAGTCTTCCAGGCTCGATTATTTCGGTCTTAAGGACCTGGTAAGAAAGAAACTTCCGGAAGAAAATTTTAATTTAAACTTCCTGAAAAAAGAATTTCCATTCGCAGATAGATTCACTTTGCGTAAGATACTTTATAGTTTGAAAAAGAAAGGCATGATAATACCCGCGAGCAGGCATGGCTTTTATAGAAAGGTTGATGCAGAAAGCGTGCCAAATCCGCCGAAAAACAAGGGATAAAGGCTTGCCCCATTAGAGATACACGGGCTAAAATTTTATCTAAAAGATGCCGAAAAGAGGAAAATGGCGGATGTATTTGTAAAAGGTTGTAGCTGTGGGCGTGGGCGCATATGCGCCCTATCTCTAACGGGACTAACGGGGCGAGGCTAAATCCTACTCCTTGCGGTCAATCACTTGTTTTCATCATCGACATACGCCGATGCACTAATATAACCGCCGCCTTGGAGATTTATGTAGTTGGAAGAAGTCCAGCCTGAAACCCGGACCGAAGTGTATATATTCGCGGTGCCTACGTATTTTCCGTCTTTGTAGACCGGGACCGATTTGTTGATATAAACATTTTCGGAAATATACTGGTTTTCTTTGGCCCAGAAAGAGCAAGGTTCATCGATGTATACCGAGTTGGTCGTGTATTCCCTGCTTGAATCCCATAGGGTAACCCAGCCTGAAACATAAATCGTGGTATAGCCGCCTCCGCTTGGCATGAAACCCGAGCCGTTCAACGTGAGATAGCCCGAGAGGGAAACGTACCGCCTGTTTCTTTTTTGCGTCAGGACTTTTGAAGGCTTTGCCAACGGCAATTCAACGGACAAATCCTTCAAGTCGAAGGATTCGAAAAGCCCCGCGTCCCTGTAAAAAAGGTTAAAATCAACCGCCTGCGCGGCGAAAGAAATATTGGCGCATAAGAAAAGCAAAGATACAAATATTTTCGTCATAAACATCCTCCAATGTCCGGAATCTTTCTGTCTTGTTTAAATTATACAAATAAAAGGCCCCCGTCTCATAACGGGGGCGCTTGTAAAAACATTTTTCATTTATTAACTGAGTGGGTTGCTTCAAATTCCTCGCGGTTTTTGCAAAGCCGATACTTCAATTTTTCTTGAAATGTCGCATCTTTGCCCGGGTCTACGCACTTGCTTTTTTCGGCAGTTTCCTGAGGTTCAGGTTTTATGTTGTATATGTATGTTGCAAAGTCATGCCATCCTGACGCTTTTGAAAAAGCAAAATCTTCATATTTGCCTTCGAAAATTCCCTCCAGCTTCTCCTGTGATATTTTGGTTTCCACCGGGGGAAGATAAACGGAAATGCCTCCCGATATGGAGAGTGCCTTGCCGGTTCTTTCATTGCCCGTACCGTAGTAATCGGTAAACAATTTATCGCGGCCAAATTCCGCCAGTTCCCTGACTTTATCTTTAAGAGCCGAGGCATGGCTTCCCGTTTTTGTTAAGTTTGAGGAAACGAGTTTCGCGAAATGAATCAGATCGCCGAAGAAGGTTATGGTTTTGTTCGGATCGGACTTGGGACCGAGAATGTCATACCTTATAACTTCTTTTCTCGCATTTTGAACCGCCTCGGTGTCGTTTACTTTCATAACAAGAGAGGCAAATTCTCCGGAAAGTTTAGCAAACTTCTTGAGATTTTTCGCCTTTACGGCCGAAAGCATGGAGGCTTTCTTCACGAGGTCTCTGTAAAACTTTTTATGAGCCATCACTATCACTTTGGAAAATTCCGTTGCGTTAAGAGTGGGATATTTTTCAAGTACCTTTAGGAATATATCGTAGGGATAACCATAGGCAGGCTCAACCTCCTCAGAACCGATTATAACATCCGCATAATCCCTGGATTCGTAGGCGACTTCAATCATTTGCATCAGGCAGGCGTCAAAGGCGAGAATATCCACTTTTCCGGCTTCTTTCAGTATTTCGGCTATTTGCCTGGTTCTTATATAATTTCCGGTTTCACTGTCAAAAGAAATGCCTTTCCCCACTTCCGGCATTTTTTCCATCTGGGGGTCAAGCCAGCCCGTTCCATGGTCCCATAAAACAAGCATATATCTTTTCGCCGGAAAGTTTTCCTTTGACCACTTGACAAAGTCTGCCACCCTTTTATAGTCGCCCATGTCAACATTTTGCGTTTCCATTACAATCGGCGAGGTTATTTTCTCCCCGTCATCGTCTTTCTTTATAAAAAGCCTTCTGGAACCTGTCCAGTTTCCGTCAAGTTCCGTATCGCCCTGCTGTCCCTTCATTCTCCCCAATTCAACCACAATGTTTATGTTTTCGTCTGAACCGACGGCTTCCATCTGGTTCACGTTGAAAAGACCGGCTATCTCCAAATCATTCTTGCCGTTTATAAAAACCATTATAGTCCACTTTTTACGGGGCAGTTTCTTGAAATTCGCTTTTATTTCCTGCTGTGCCATCCTTGGGGAAGGTATGTTCAAATCCCGGACATTATAGATGGAATCGTCAAGATTAAGAATGAAATCCCCGGCAGAAGAATTGAAGACAACCAAAGGAAACAACACCACCGCTGCCAAAACAAACTTTCTCATTTTTTCCTCCTTCCTGTGAAACGTGCGGTTACCACTAAATTGTACTTTAAGTTGTAGCAGAAAAGAAAATACCGGGTCAATGAATTTGGTCCCGGTGTTTTTTAGGACTAAAGACCTAAGACAGATGGCTCCAACCAGTAGATTGCAAATTCAAATTCTGTGCCGGGCGGCAGACTACGCGCTGATATACAGAGCACACTCCCGCATTGAACGCTTGTCGTCCCCGCGAAAGCCTCGTCCCCGCGGGAGCGCGGAGCACAACGCAATAAACGCTTCACGCAACGAACACTTATTCCCCCTATTTCCGCCGACGTAAAAATTTATTCAGTTCTTCCAGTTTCCCGATGCTTCCTATGTCAAACCAGAGCGATTTATCGTCGCAAAAGCCTTTTAAAATCTCTCCCTCGCCAATCAGCCTCATATAAACATCTATAATCGAAAAAAAACCCAATTCAGTCATTTTGGAAAAGATTTCTGCACTAATGACATGTACACCGCTGAAGGCCAGAGATTTATATCCGCTTTCTTTTTTTGAAGATATCCCTTTCAAATTCATATTCTCGTCAAAAAGGAGATAACTTTTTGAATCCCGGTTCTTTACCGCCAAAGTCGCAAGGGAATTATACCTGAGATGGCATTTGTAAAGGTTTTGATAGTCTAGATTGGTATATATGTCGGCGTTATGCAGAATGAAGTGTCCCGAGTTTCTTAAAAACCATTCGGCTTTCTTCAGAGCGCCGCCGGTTCCCAGAATTTCCTTCTCCTCGGACAATTCAATTCGCAAGCCAAAATTGTTTTTGGATTTCAGGAAGTTTTTTATTTTCCCGGCCAGATGATGCACGTTTATTACGATTTCATCAAAGCCACTCGCCGAAAGACGGCGGATAATCCTTTCAAGGATAACTTCTCTGTTTACTTCAATCAATGGTTTCGGGATACTGTCGGTGATAGGTTTGAGCCGGGTTCCGAAACCCGCCGCAAGTATCATGGCTTTCATGGAGGCGGCTCCATTCCAAGATGCCTTATTTCCACGTTCACATTCTTCATTTTTCCAAGATACTGACCGAGTTTTTCGGCGCAGTACACGGAGCGGTGTCTTCCGCCGGTGCAGCCGAACGAAACCATCAGGTCGGAAAAATTTCTCTTCAGGTAATTCTCCGCCGTGCGGCGGATCAATTCAAAAACATGCCTCAAAAAATCCCCGACCTCTTTTCGTCTTTCCAAAAATTCCGCAACCTGCGCGTCTTTCCCGCTGAGAGAAGCATAAGCGGCAAACTTTCCCGGATTGGGCAGGGCGCGGCAGTCAAAAACAAACCCTCCGCCATGTCCTCTTTCGTCGGATGGTATGCCGCTGCGATATGAAAAAGACTGAATTCTGACGGTAAGCCCCAATTTTGCTTTGCCCAGCTGACGCAGACGGGAGGAATCAACTATATTCCTGAAAACCCGCATGAGATGGGGAACCCTAACCGGAAATTCCCGCGAGTGGGTGAGCAGATACTCTATGTTTTTCACCGCATAAGGCACGCTTTCCAGAAAATGGGTTTTTCCCTCGTAAAATCCCCTCAGTCCGTAGGCGCCCATCGCCTGCATTATTCTTATGTAAACGTACGCCGGATAAAAATCCATAAATTTTTTAACATTTACCGGTATATATTTTGAAAGCTGCCTCAGGTAAAAGTCCAGCAACTCTTTTCTGACTTTATAAGGTATGTCGGCTTTGGCGTCATAAAGAAGGGAGGCGATGTCGTATTGAAGCGCTCCTCCGCGCGCCCCCTGAAAATCTATGAAACGGGGACTGGAGTTTTTTATCATTATGTTCCTGGACTGAAAATCCCTGTAAAGCAAATATTCACGGTCAGCCTGAAGAAGGAAATCGGCAAAAACATTGAAATCGCTCTCCAGTTTCTGTTCATTGAACGGAATATTGGCAAGTTTCAGAAAATAATACTTGAAATAATTCAGGTCCCACAAAATGGACTGCCTGTCAAAACTCCTGCGAGGATAACAATAGTTCAAATTAAATCCTTTCATTGCGCGCAACTGAAATTGGGGCAGATATGAAATTGCCTTTTTATACATCTTCTCGGCCTTTTTCGGGAAACCTGAATCTTTTCTGGCAATTGTCAGATAATCGAAGAGCGTCACATCTCCCAAATCTTCCTCAAGATATATTTGCTTGTCCCTGTTCTCGGCGTAAATTTCCGGGATGGGAAGGTTCAGTTTTCTGAAATGTTTGGAAAATTCCAAAAAGGCTCTGTTTTCCAACTTATCGGGTCCATAAACCCCGACAACGGTTATCTTTCCGGAGACCATCCTGTATATCTGGCGCGCCGAGCCGTCACCCTTTAGTTTCTTGAGCATCTCAGCCCTGCGCCCGAAGGTCTGCCGAAATAAATCCTTCAAATTTTTCTCATAAATTCTTTCCTTAACCTTTTCTTTCACGATACGCATTATTCACCCCGCTTCAAGCCCGTTTTAATGCCTGAAATGCCTCATACCCGTAAAAACCATCGACACATTCAATTTATCCGCCGCTTCCACCACTTCCCTGTCTCTTATTGAACCGCCGGGCTGAATTATCGCCGTAACGCCAGCTTTTACGGCTTCTTTGACGGCGTCGGCAAAAGGGAAAAACGCGTCCGAAGCCATAACCAGCACTTCTGGTTTCGGATTGTTTTTGAGAAACTGCGAATATTTACGCGCCGCTATAAAGGAGGCGTCCACCCTTGACATCTGACCGGCGCCTATGCCGACGGTCCGGCTTTCGTCGGTCAGAACAATGGCGTTTGAACGCACATGCTTGGCGCAAGCCCACGCAAATTTAAGGGCTTTCTCTTCTCTTTCGTCCGGTTTTCTTTTGGTTAGAACATCCCATTTACCCGAAAAAAGTTTATTGTCCTCCTCCTGAATTAAGACTTCATCTCCGGCCGATTTTAGCGACAAACAAAAATTCTTTTTTTCGCGCCACTTCAAAAGGCGCAGATTCTTTTTCCTGGCCAGAATTTCAAGAGCATCGCTGCTGAAATCCGGCGCGCAAAGCACCTCCACAAATTTTTTGGAAATGAACCCGGCCATTTCGGCGTCCAATTTTCCGTTTACGGCAATGATTCCGCCGAATGCCGAAAGCGGGTCCGAATTCCATGCCTTTTCAAGTGCCCGGCGTAAATTCTCCCCGGTTGCTATTCCGCAGGGGGTAACATGCTTAAACACAACAGCCGCCGTTTCTTTAAACTCAAGAACGGCTCTCCAGCTGCCGTAAGCGTCCAGAATATTGTTGTATGAAAGCTCCTTGCCCTGAATCTGAACGAAAGGAAGCGCGGTTGATTTGGAATAAAACGCGCTTTTCTGATGAGGATTTTCCCCGTATCTGAGCTCCGAGACTTTTTCCAAACGCATGTCCAATACCTGCGGAAAAACGTTTTTATCTCCACCGCTCAACTTCGAGCAAATAACGCGCTCATACTCAAGCGTATGCTCAAAGGCCTTCAGGGCGAGCCGCCTACGGGTCTGAAGACAAATTTTGCCGTTTGTCCTGATTTCACCAACAATCTTTTCATAGTCTTCTGAATCGGTTACGACCGCGACGTTTTTGTAATTCTTCGCCGCCGCCCTCAAAAGAGTAACCCCGCCTATGTCTATATTTTCCATCAGTCTGTCCGACCAGGGTTCTTCGCTCTCGGCGACTTTTGAGAAGGGATAAAGATTGACCGCCACAATATCCACAGCGTCGATTCCCAGTTCCAAAAGATCGCTGAGGTGTTCTTCGCTCGACCGCTCACAGAGTATTGCGCCGTGTATGTAGGGATTCAGCGTTTTGACCCTGCCCCCGAGAATTTCCGGAAAGCCGGTGACGGACTCAAGGGGCACCGCCGGAATGCCCGAGCGTTTAAGCAATTCATACGTTCCCGAAGTGGATATTATTTCCACTCTGCTTCTGGATAACTCCCGGGCAAATTCAACCACCCGGGTTTTGTCCGACACGCTTATAATCGCTCTTTTTATCTTTGCCGCCCCTGCCGGCAGCAATACGACCCTGCCCCTTTTCACCTTCAGCCGGTTTTCGCAGAACAATTCCACGGCTTTCGGATATATGTAATGCTCCGTTTTTAAAACCCTTTCAGCAAGCGTTTTGGGAGTGTCTCCTCTTTTCACCGGAACCGCTTTCTGAAGAATTATCGCTCCGCTGTCATAGTTCTCGTTCACAAAATGAACCGTGGCGCCGCTGACCCGGACCCCGCTTTTTATGACCGCCTCATGCACCCTCATCCCGTACATTCCCTTGCCGCCGAAGGCGGGAAGAAGGGCCGGATGAATATTCATTATCCTGTTTTTGAAAGCGGAAAGAATACCTGGCCCGAGTTTCAGGAGAAAACCCGCCAGACATATAAGATCTATTTCATGCTTTAAACACAAGTCGGCGAGGGCTTTGTCATAAGAAGACAAGTCTTTAAAATTTTTCGGCGACAGAACGACGCCACAAATGCCTTCTTTTCGGGCTCTTTCAAGGACGCCGCTGTCTTTTTTGTTTGAAACCACCAGAGATATTTCACCCGCAAAACGGCCGTTTTTTGCGGCGGCGGCAAGCGATTGAAAATTTGTGCCCTGGCCCGAAGCGAACACAGCTATTTTTTTTATGTTTTTTCGGCTTTTATTCTGCATATTTCACCATATCTCAGATACGTGCTTTCCTCCCCTTTTGTCCGTCATATCCCCCACAATCTCTACTTTTCCCGTACCTCTTTTTATTTCTCCTATAACAACCACATCGTTTAAGATTTTCACGGCGGTTTCGACAGAATCCCTTTTTATTACCGCAATCATCCCGATTCCCATATTGAAAGTTTTCCACATTTCCTTTTCCGGTATATTGCCGATTTCCTGTATTTCGCGCATTACCCGGGGAACTTTCCACGAGTTCTTTCTTACAACAGCGCTGGCCCGTGGCGGAAGTATTCTGGAAAGATTGCCGGCTATTCCCCCGCCGGTGATGTGGGCAAGTCCCAAAATATCTTCCCTCCTTTTTTTCAGCTGGCGCCTGAGTTTTTTTATTTCCTTTACATAAATTTTGGTCGGAGTCAAAAGTTTTGCGGCGTATTTTTCAAGAAGACCTTTTTTTGCCAGGACGCTCCTTATAAGGGAAAAACCATTTGAATGAAAACCGCTTGATCTGTCTCTTATACACATCTGACGCTGCCGACGAATTAGACGGTGTAGATCTCGGTGGTCGCCGTATCATT
>CALEIX010000259.1 GCA_937898825.1 uncultured Elusimicrobia bacterium
TGCCGACAAAAACATTGTAATCTGCGGCATTATAAGGTAATATTTCTTGTGTCATGCTTTCCTCCTTTTGAACTTGTCAAGGATATTTTATATCCTTTGGGGGAAAGCTTGACACTTTATCATATAATTCTATAAACTCTTCACTCTTTATCCTTTCCAGCCGTCTAGCCGTCCAGCCGTCCAGCCGTCCAGCCGTCCAGCCGCTATTTTAGCAGAGCCCTGTTTCCGCCACACAGCATCGGCGGACAGGCCCGCCATTACTCTCCATTGCTGCTTTGGAGGGCAGGCAGGGACATTCTTAAATGAACTAATACGAATCACTTTTTCAAAAATTTGAATTTTCCTATGCAGGATGCTTGAAATCCTTTAATGGTGAACCTCGTTTCCGAATGCCGATTTTTCGTCTGAGAACGGCGACATATCTCTAAGACGTTTTATTACCGCGGTTAGTTTATCAAGAACATAGTCCACCTCTTCCTCCGTATTATAGACGCTCAGGGAAAATCTTATCGAGCCGTGAACATATTCTTTTGGCACGTTCATCGCCAGAAGAACGTGGGACGGCTCCATGGAGCCGGAGGAACACGCCGAGCCGGTTGAGACTGCTATGTTCTCTTCGCTCAGCATAATCAGTATGGATTCTCCTTCGACATATTTAAAGCTCACATTTGTGGTATTTGGCGTTCTTTTATCTCTTTTGCCGTTTATCCTGGCGTTGTCTATTTTTTTTAGAATGCCATTTTCAAGCTTGTCCCGCAATTTTGAAACTTTGCTGTTTTCCGTTTCAATATTTTTGGCGGCAAGCTCGGCCGCCTTTCCAAGTCCCACTATGTAGGGCACATTTTCAGTTCCGGCTCTTCTCCCGTTTTCCTGATGTCCCCCGATTATCAGCGGCGAAAAGGGAACGGATTTCCTCACATACAGGGCGCCCACTCCTTTCGGGGCGTGGAATTTGTGACCGGACACGGAAAGCATATCTATTGCCGAGTTTGCCATATTTATCGGCACTTTCCCCGCCGCCTGAACAGCATCCGTGTGAAAAATAGCACCTTTTGATTTTGTTATTTCAGCTGCCTCCTCCACCGGGCAGATAACGCCGGTTTCATTGTTCGCCCACATTACGGAAACTATGGCGGTATCTTCCCTGATGGAGTTTCTCAGTTCGTCTAAATCGATATTGCCGTCGTTATCGACCGGAAGATATGTCACTTCATATCCAATTTTCTCAAGGTGTTTCGCGAGACTTAAAACGGCGGGATGCTCCACCCTTGTTGTTACTATATGCTTTTTTTCCGGACACACGCGAAGTGCCGACCATATAGCGGTTGAATCGCTTTCCGAGCCGCAGCTTGTGAAAATTATTTCCTGAGAGGAGGCGCCAAGAAGGGCAGCCAGCTTTTCCCTGGATTCGTTTATGTATTTCTGGACCTGACCGCCGAAGTGGTGCATGCTTGAGGGATTGCCGTATAGGTTGCCGAAGAAGGGCAGCATCGCCTCATAGACTTCGTCCGCCACCCTTGTGGTGGCGTTATTGTCTAAGTAATAAATCCTGTTTTTTCTCATTCTGCCTCTATGCTTATATTCTGTCCTAATTTTCTTTTTAACTCGCGTTCCACCAAATTTTTGAGCGTGTCTCCTGCGAAAGGACAACCGGCGCACATACCCAGAAATCTAAGCTTTATTTTCATGCCTTCGATATCCACCAGTTCTATCCAGCCGCCGTCGCCTTTGAGTTTCGGATTTATGACTTCCCCCAAAATATTTTCTACCTGTTTCACCTTTTCTACAATTGTCATGTCCGCGAAAGCTTTTCTTCCCGTCTGCGCCCAAAAGTCCTTCAAAATTTTTTCTATTTCCCCTTTACACTTCCCGCATCCGCCTCCAGCTTTGGTGAAATTTGTGACGTCTTCAACAGTTTTAAGATTATTGTTCTGTATTGCCTTCAGTATTTTTGTGTCGGTCACCTGAAAGCACTCACACACGATTTTTTCACCCTCGCCGACGTAAATTTTCTCCAGTTTTTCTCCGCGATAGTTTTTTATCGCTGCCTCCAGCGCTTCTGCGCCCATAACCGAGCAGTGAATTTTTTGTTTTGGAAGCCCTCCAAGATATTCAACGATATCCTTGTTTGTTATCTTTGCCGCTTCATTGATGGTTTTTCCGATTATCATTTCCGTCAGGACGGAGGAGGATGCGATGGCGCTTGTGCAGCCGAAAGTCTTGAACTTAGCGTCAAGAATTCTTTCGGTTTGTTTGTCTATTTTCAGGGTCAGCTTGAGGACATCACCACAGACTATGCTTCCCACCTCGCCCACGGCGTCGGGATTTTCTATCTCCCCTACGTTTCTCGGATTTCTGAAATGTTCGTAAACCTTTTCGCTGTAATTCCACATAATTGCCTCTTTGTTGGAGGGTTGCTCCCTTCTGTTAATGAGCGAAATCCGTCTAATTACATATATATGATATTAAAAGTAAACAATTGGTTTCAAATGAGATGGAAAGATGAAAATCCGGGGAGAGATAAGTCGCGGGATGACGTATTGTCTTCTGCATAGGCGCTGTCATAATCAAAGACGGGTTCTTCCTGAAAACCCTCAAAATAAAATCCGTGGAGATTGGCGTTTCTGGCCGACCATCTGACGGCATATCCCACCTGCGCTTTTCCGTCTTTGTTACTGAGCCTCACTAAATAATGTCCTACTTTGGAGGCACAGATTTGGATTGTATGCAAGGCGCGACGAACGAGCATACCCGAAGGTCTGTGAGTGAGGAGCAACGCAGCAGACGGCCAAATATGAGCCTCCCCGAAGGGGCTGGCCGCTTTTCAGCTGCAACTGCGTCACTCGTTGTTCACATATCACAAGATATGCTCACTCCTCGTTCCTTGTTTCGCTCAAAAATCGGCTCAGCCAAAGCGGACATTATTTAGTGAGGCTCAGTAATGAAAATCCGGCGAAAGCAACCGCCGGAAAGACCAGCAAAAAACATTGGAGCGCGAAGAACGCAAAAAGCATTGGAGCGCGGAGAACGCAAAATTTAGTGTTTTCTATAATATTATTGGTTTTGCGCGTTTTGCGAGAGTTTTTCTTCATGGGCCCGTGATGTTTATTGACGTTTCCAAAATTTGCTAATATGAATAATATACCAAATTTGCGGAGCAACCATGAACTTCAAGATAGTCAATCAATACACGGTTTTCCTTCCAAACATACCCGGGGCGCTAAGCAGATTTATAGAGCTGTTTCACAAGGAAAACATCAATATTATTGGGATAGCCTCAGAAATAAGAGACGATTCAGGTATAGTGAAAGTATCGGTGGACACGAGCGACAAGATAAGTTATATTCTCACAGGCGCGGGATTTACAACGGTTGAAAGTAAAATGATTTCAATAGAACTTCCCAATAAACCAGGCGAACTTCTCCGCCTGACCAGATTTCTGGGAGACAATAATATAAATATCACCACAGTTTACGGGACGACTATGAAAGAGGATAATGTTTCCAGAGTATTGGTAAATGTCTCCGATGTGGCGAAAACCCTTAAACTCCTTGAAAATTTCCCTACCTAATATGCTCTGTCTTTGAATTATTTTTGACATTTGCTATTAACTGGCTTAATGGTTAAGGCGGTTAAATTTTGTAAAATTTTTCAATAGTGAAAAAAAGAGCGGGAAAAGATAAGAAGGCGGGGCTGAAATACCTGCAGGTCGGATTGGAACTCGCTTTTTCGGTTTTGTTCGGTATTTTTATCGGGAATAAACTTGATTATTATTTCAATGCGCGTCCATGGCTGACATTAACGGGCTTTTTTCTGGGAATGGCTGCCGGATTTTACTTGTTTTTCAGGAGAGTAAAGTGATTCAGTATTTGTTTCTGGGAGCAGCGTTGGGGATATTTAACGGATTCATTTCTCGCTATTCCCTTAAAAAAGTGATTCTTTCCAGCAACAGGGTTTTTTATTCCGTATGGATTATAGGACTAATTTACAGACTCCTCTTCTGGATTTGTGCCGCTCTTTGGCTGTATTTTTCGGGGAAAAATAGTATAATTATTATGCTTTTTTCAATCTCGCTCATTTTTTTTCAATTTATTTTTGAAGTTTTTCCCGTAAAACATGGAAATAAGCCAGATTCTTGAACATCATATTTTAGACCATGTATGGAAGTGGATTGCTTTTGGGCCTTTGCATCTTCCGATAAGTAAGCATTTTTTTATGATGATTATTTCAGCCTTTATTCTTTTGGTGATTTTTCCGGTTGTTATAAGGAGCAAGGGCAGGTTTTTTTCGCCCGTTCGCTCCATGATAGAAGCGGTAGCACTGTTTATCAGAGACGATGTCATTTTGCCTAATTTGGGTAAAAGCGGGCTTAGGTACTGGCACTGTTTTTCGACGCTTTTTTTCTTTATCCTTTTCTGCAATCTTCTCGGGCTTGTTCCATACGGCGCCACTGCCACCGGAAATCTGGCGGTAACAGGAACATTGGCGCTTACGGCTCTTGCTTTTATCGTTTTTTCCGGTGCAAGGGAGCAGGGACCGGTAAATTTCATCAAGCACATTGTCCCTTCCGGAGTTCCAGTATGGCTTGTTCCCTTGTTGTTTCCGATAGAGATTGTCGGGCTTCTTACAAAGACTTTTGCTCTTTGTGTCCGATTGTTCGCAAATATGATAGCCGGACATATAGTCATACTTTCGTTCCTGGGACTGATTTTCATTTTTGGAAAAGTTAGTCTTTTGCTGGGGCTCGGAGCGGTTGCGCCGCTGAGCATAGTTATGATTCTTTTTGTTTCTTTGCTTGAAATATTTGTCGCTTTTCTTCAGGCGTACATCTTTGTTTTTTTAACCGCTATTTTTGCGGGAATGGCCATGCATCCGCATTAGCGGTGAGAAATAAAATCAAACGGAGGAGACCATGAATGACTTGCTATATCTCGGAATAGGATACATGGGAGCCGGGCTCGGAGCAGGTGTTATTCTGCTTGGAGCCGGGCTCGGAATAGGCAAACTTGCCTCAAGCGCCATGGAGGGAACAGCACGCCAACCCGAAGCAGCTGGACCGATAAGGACTTCCATGATTATTGCGGCCGCGCTTATAGAAGGTCTGGCATTTTTCGCCCTTGCTATCTGCCTTTTTGTAGCGATGAATTTTGGCGCGCCCAAAGCGGCTGACAACGCGGAAAAACCGGCAGTCGCGGCGCATAAGTAATCGCTCAGAGCGTTTGAACCAGGCTTTGAAGGAGTTATTATGGAAGCATTGATCAGACCGGAAATCGGTTTAATGTTTTGGACATTCCTTATTTTTGTTCTTCTTGTCGCTGTTCTGTATAGACTTGCCTGGAAACCGCTTATGGACGCTGTGAACGCCCGCGAAAAGTTCATAAAGGAAAGTCTGGAGAGCGCCGAAAGGGCGCGCCGGGAGTCGGAGGCGGTTAAAAGCGAACTTGAGGAAAAACTCACCCTTTTCAGAAAGGATATGGACGAAAGGATGAAGGAGGCTGAAAAAGAGGCAACAAAGCGTAAAGAAGAGATAATAGAGGAAGCAAAAGAACAGGCGCGGAAAATTCTTGAAAATTCCAAAAAAGAGATTGAGAGTGAAAAAAAGCGCCTTATCATTCAGTTGAAAAATGAAGTTACCGGCATTTCCCTTAAAATCGCCGAAAAGGTGCTTGGAAAAACCGTGAGTCCTTCTCTGAACAGGGAAATAACCGCTTCTCTTATAGGGGAAATCGGTGGGAAAGCGGAATATAACTGATGAATGTTGACGAGAAAATACTTGCACTTAGATACGCCAGAGCCTTTTTGAACCTTGGCGAACAATATTTGCCGGAGGAAGAAAAGGAGGCGCGTCGAAAAGAAGGGGAATTTAAGGAACTAAGACAAAAACTCTCCCACTACGACATGTATTTGAACCACCCCGCGATTTGTCCCGAAATCAAACTTGATATATTGGGTAAAATTGAAAAAACCTCTTCTAAAAGTTTGAGGTTTATTCGTTTGCTGATAAGAGAGGGGAGATACCGGATGGCGGATGCCATTCGTGCGGCAATGGAGGAAGTGATAGATAACTACTCTTCCGTTTCAAGAGGGAGCGTTGAAAGCAGGGATTTGCTGCAGGAAGAGGGATTAGAGAAAATGGAAAATATCCTCGCGGAAAAGACGAAAAAAAGAGTGGTTTTGAGGCAGAAAAAAAACGCTGAAATCATAGGGGGGTTCAGAATAATCCTGGGAGATTTTTTTATAGATGCGACGCTCAACAGGAGAATAGAAAACCTGAGAAAGGAAATATTAAAAGGTGGAATTTATGATTAGGCCGGAAGAAATAACCGATATAATCAAGAAGAAAATAGATAAATTCGTTCCCGAGGCTGAAACCGGAGAAATGGGACAGGTTATTCAGGTTTCTGACGGAACAGCGCGAATTTACGGGTTGGGCAACGCCCTTCTGGGCGAGCTTATTGAATTTGACAGCGGCGCCCGCGGGATGGTTTTGAATCTTGAGTATCAAAATGTCGGCTGCGTGATAATGGGCTCGGACACCGGCATAAAAGAAGGCGACAGAGTTAAAAGGACGGGCAGAGTTATGGACGTGCCGGTAGGCGAATCTCTCGTTGGAAGAGTCGTGAATGCCCTGGGGCAACCCATAGACGGCAAAGGCCTCATCAAGACGAAAAAAAGGAGGCCGGTTGAGGTTATAGCCCCGGGCGTGGTTGAGAGGCAGCCGGTTAAAGAACCCCTATACACAGGGCTCAAGGCTATTGATTCCATGATACCTATCGGGAGGGGGCAGAGAGAGCTTATTATCGGCGACAGACAAACGGGCAAAACCGCCATAGTCATTGACGCTATTATCAACCAGAAGAAGGAGCCCCAGAGCAACCGCCCGGTCTGTATTTATGTCGCCATTGGCCAGAAAGAGTCCACAGTTGCCCAAATAGTCAAGACTCTTGAGGACAGTGGAGCCATGGAATACACGATTGTTGTGGCGGCGACCGCTTCTGAGCCGGCGAGTTTGCTTTACATAGCGCCATATGTCGGCTGCGCGATGGGTGAAGAATTTCTGTGGAATTCAAGACACGCCCTTGTGATTTACGACGATCTCTCTAAACATGCCCAGGCATACCGGCAGATGTCCCTGCTTTTGCGCAGGCCCCCGGGAAGGGAGGCGTATCCGGGCGATGTGTTTTATCTCCATTCCAGGCTTCTTGAGCGGGCGTGCAAACTCTCGGATAAAAATGGAGGCGGCTCACTCACTGCTTTACCGATAATCGAAACTCAGGCAAATGACGTTTCGGCGTACATTCCGACGAATGTTATTTCTATCACCGACGGGCAGATATATCTTGAAAGCAGTTTGTTTTACTCGGGAATAAGGCCCGCTGTGAATGTCGGAATTTCCGTCTCAAGAGTGGGCGGTTCGGCGCAGATAAAGGCGATGAGGCAAGTCGCGGGGAGTTTAAGGCTTGATTTGGCTCAATATAATGAGCTTGCAGCTTTTGCCCAGTTCGGCTCCGACCTTGACAAAGCCAGCAGGCAGCAGTTACAAAGGGGACAGCGGTTGGTGGAACTTCTCAAACAAGATCAGTATGAACCAATGTCAGTGGGACTTGAAGTTATGTTAATTTTCGCCGGCACGCGCGGTTATCTGGACGATGTGCCGGTGGACAAGGTCAGGGAGTTTGAGAAAAGATTCCTGAGTTTTATTTCTTCAAAATATCCGCAGGTTCAGAAGGAAATAGAGGAAAAGAAAGTTCTGGACGCGAATCTGGAAAAGAATCTTTCAGGAATAATTGCAGAATTTAAAAACAAATATTTTGGAGGCACCTCATGAGATGTCTCGTTACCGGTGGAGCGGGTTTTATAGGAAGCAATCTGGCCCTTTCCCTTGAAGGGGAAAGAGAGGACGAGGTTATTGTCGTAGACGATTTTTCGGTTGGTCATTTCAAGAACCTGACAGGTTTTGGAGGAGACATCATTTCCTGCGGGGTCCAGGACTCCTGTTGGTGGGACAAGGCCGGAAAGGTTGACATTGTTTTTCATCAGGCGGCCATAACGGACACAACCGTTGAAGACCAGAAAAAAATGATGATGGTCAACGTTGACGGTTTTAGAAGTGTTCTTGATTTTGCGGTGAAATACGGAGTCAAAAAGATAGTCTATGCTTCTTCCGCCGCTGTTTACGGAAACGGTAATTGTCCCATGCACGAAGAGCAAAAACTTCTGCCGGAAAATATTTACGGTTTTTCAAAGGTTGTTATGGATAATCTTGCAAAATCTTTTTCCGCAAGACACAAGGATTTTGTCGTTGTGGGTTTGAGATATTTCAATGTTTATGGCCCGGGCGAATATCATAAGGGAGCGGCCGCGAGCATGATTTATCAATTGTACATGCAAATAAAGAGCGGAAAAAGACCGAGAATTTTCAAGTTCGGCGAGCAAATGAGGGATTTTGTTTATGTTAAAGACGTGGTGCGGGCGAATCTAAATGCAGCTGACGCCGGGAAGTCCTGCGTGGTAAACGTTGCTTCCGGTAGACCGGGGAATTTTAATCGGGTCATAGAATGCTTGAATTCAGCCATGGGAACTAATCTGGAACCGGAATATTTTGACAATCCTTATTCGTTTTATCAGAACAAAACCCACGCAGACCTGAGAAAGGCAAAAACTTTCATAAACTACCGGCCGCAGTGGAGTCTGGAAGAAGGAATCAGGGATTATGTAAATCTTTTGGAAGGTAAAAAGCAGGCGCAAGCAAACGTATGAGGAATGGCTTAAAATGGCGTCATTGAGGGATATAAGAAGGCATATTGCCTCGGTAAAAAATATAAAGCAGATTACCTACGCTATGAAAATGGTCGCAGCGGCCAGAATTAAAAGGGCGCAGAAGGCCATTTTTAATTCCCGTCCTTTCGCTCTCAAAATGGAGGAGACTGTCCGCAATCTTTTCGCTGAAATGGAAGAAGAGGATTTCAAGTCTTCTCCGACACACAGACTGTTTGAAAAGAAAAGTGAAAAAAATTGCATTGGTCTGGTCATGGTTACTGCAGACAAAGGATTGTGCGGTTCCTTTAACATTAATGTGCTCAAGACGGCCGTCAAGTGGCTTAGAAACAACAGGGGCAAGAAAATAAAAGTGATAGCTGTTGGCAAAAAAGGTCGGGATTTTTGTAAGAGATTAAGGGGTTTGGATTTAGAGATATTTTATGAAATGATAGGGATTTTCCCGAAAGTCAGCTATGTGCATTCCAATATACTTTGTGATGAGATTCTCAAACTTTACCATAATGAAGCGGATGAAATAAAACTTATTTATACTGAATTTAAATCTATGATGTCCCAAAGCGTGGAGACGAAGAATGTGCTTCCGCTTAAATCGCTTAAATTTTCCGGCGAAAAAGGAAGAATGGACGATTTTGAATTTGAGCCGCACAAAGCAAGTCTTCTTGAAGCACTCCTGCCAAGATATATTAAGGCTGAATTTTATCGGATTTTGCTCGAGTCGCAGGCGGCCGAGCTCGCCGCGAGGATGAACGCGATGGAGAACGCCAGCAAAAACGCTGCGGATATTATTGAAGGGCTTACCCTGAAACTGAACAAAACGAGGCAGGCCATGATAACAACAGAATTAACCGAAATAGTGAGCGGAGCCCAGGCCCTTGGCGGGTGAAACCTCGCCAACGCAGCCTGTCCTCCAAAGCAGTAATGGAGGGTAGTGGCGGGCCTGCCCGCCCTCGCAGTAGTGGCGGGTAAAACCTCGCCGTCGCAGTAGTGGCGGGTAAAACCTCGCCAACGCCGTAGTGGCGGGTAGAAATTTGTTATTTTCAACAGACAGGAGAGTATTATGAATACGGGAAAAGTGGTTCAGGTGATTGGTTCGGTAATAGACATAGAGTTTGAACCCGGGAAACTGCCGAATATTTACAATGCCCTTGAAATAGTTCATGAAAGAGGAGAAGGCAAGAAGGAAAAATTGATTGCCGAAGTCGCGCAGCATCTTGGAGACAATATTGTGAGGGCTATAACCTTAGGCTCCACAATTGGATTAAGAAAGGGGTTGCAGGTTATAGATACTGCCGCTCCGCTCAAAGTACCGGTGGGCCCGGAGTGCCTTGGGCGTCTCATGGATGTTCTGGGCGAGCCCAAGGATTACAGGGGGCCGATAAATACAAAGGAACGCATGCCCATACACAGGGAGCCGCCTGCCCTGGTGGATCAGAAAACAACTCCGGAAATATTTGAGACGGGAATAAAAGTCGTAGACCTGCTTGCGCCGTTCATGAAAGGCGGCAAGGTTGGTTTGTTCGGCGGCGCCGGCGTCGGGAAAACCGTCATAATAATGGAGCTTATAAATAATGTCGCCAGACAGCACCACGGCTTTTCCGTCTTCGGCGGGGTCGGCGAAAGAACCAGAGAGGGAAACGATTTATGGCTTGAAATGCAGGAAGCAAAACTTTCGGACGGCTCTCCCGTTCTTTCCAAAACGGTGCTTGTCTACGGTCAGATGAATGAGCCACCCGGAGCCAGAGCCAGGGTTGGACTCACAGCCCTTACCCAGGCGGAATATTTCAGAGATAAAAAGGGGCAGGATGTTTTGCTGTTTATCGATAATGTTTTTAGATACGTACTTGCGAACAGCGAAGTTTCGGCCCTTCTTGGAAGAATGCCGTCGGCGGTCGGTTATCAGCCTACCCTGACTACTGAAATAGGTTGGTTGCAGGAGAGAATTACCTCCACAAAAAAGGGTTCCATAACTTCCATACAGGCGGTTTATGTTCCAGCCGACGATTTAACCGACCCGGGGGTGGCAAATGTTTTTACTCATCTGGATGCGACTATAGTTTTGTCGCGCCAGATAGTCGAGCTTGGAATTTATCCGGCAGTAGATCCCCTGGATTCTACTTCAAGGATATTAGACCCAAGAATACTTGGGCAGGAACATTACGAAACAGCCAGGAGTGTTCAGAAAATACTTCAAAGATACAAAGAACTGCAGGATATAATAGCGATTCTTGGAATGGACGAACTTTCTGACGAAGACAAACTTGTAGTCGGCAGAGCAAGAAGAATACAAAAATTCCTTTCCCAGCCTTTTTTTGTCGCGCAACAATTCACAGGCAGAGAAGGCAAATATGTTCCGCTTAAAGAAACCATAAAGGGCTTTAAGGAAATTATAGAGGGCAAGCTTGACGACCTGCCCGAGCAGGCATTTTACATGGCCGGCGGGATAGACGAGGTTAAAGAACGGGCCGTAAAACGGGAAACATAAAAAGAGAGTAATAAGGCAAAATGGACAAAAAACTTATACTGAGCATTGTAACTCCACAGGAGGTTTATCTTGAAGAGATTCCGGTGGATTTTGTCGCTTTGCCTGCTTTTGAGGGCGAAATGGGGATTCTGCCCGGTCATGCACCTTTCATGGTCCAATTGAAAGACGGGTTGCTGAGATACCGCACAAACGCCGAAGAAAGTGTTTTTGCGATTTTAGGTGGTTTTGCGCAAATTGAAAATGATAGAGTAACTATTCTTGCCGAAGGAGCAGACCTCGCCAAAGAAATAGACGAAGAAAAGGAAAGGCAGGCATATCAAAGGGCCAGAGATGCCCTCGCTATGAAAGGGGCGGACATAGACCTTGACGCCGCACAGGCGGCTTTGAGAAAGGCCGCTTTAAGAATGAAAATAGCTGAACTCAGGCGAAAAAGAAGAAAATAAAACGCGCGGTTATTTTTTGTGAAGGAAATTTGCAGCCGCCGTGAGGGGGGAATAAGAATAAAATAACAGGGCTTACTTTCTTCTGCCGAATCTTATTTTAACGAATCTTGGAAAGTAAATATTTTCGTTTTTAACAAGTTTCCCGAAATTTTTATTATTTATGTTGTAGGTAATCAAAGTTCCTTTGGATTTAAGTTCGGGATGTGCCCTGGCTGAATAAATGAACTCGCCCTTACCGAGGTTTTGTGGGGTATAGAAAAGGTTTGCTTCAGACCAGGGGCCTTCCGGGCGATTTGCCGTCCGGAAACCGAGTTTGGATTTAAGAAAAAAAGCCTGAATTTGGATGTATTTCTTTATAGATGGGTCATAATAGATAGAAAATTCGGAGGCGCCTTCAAACAAAAAAGCGGGGGTTTGAAAGGTGTTTGATTTTCGTTTCCATTTATCTCCCGCCCACCATTCTATGTCTTCTTCTTTAATGTCACCTTCCGCCAATTTATCCGCCGCAAGTCTTGCAAGACAGATTTTGTGCTTACTTGTGTTGTCGTCTCCATAAACGTAGATATAGTTTTTAACTTTCAGCACGGTGGAAAAGCCTAGTATAATGCCGGAGGTTTTTGGTCCTTCCGCGTAGTCAATGAACCATTCTTTGGGATTGTCCTGCGGATTGTCTATAATGGCGATGTGCCAATTGAGAGTTTTGAATCCAAATTTATTTTTCGCCTTCCTTACTTCACAAAGAAAGATTATCAATTTTTCATTGACCATAACACCCTGACCCGGCCAAAACCATGTTTTACTGCTTTTGCGAAAAAACGATTTTGGATTTCCACGTTTCCCACCATGATAAAATCTTATGTTGTTTTTTTTCACCTTATAACCGGTTTGTATGGCTATACTATTATGCACCATAGTTGCGTTGCTTCTTTTGCCCGACGCCTTTGTATCTATGAACGTGTCGCCGAAAAGCCAGAGAACTCTGCCGTTCCCCAAATCCACTGTGGCGGCTCCGTCGCCTCCGCGCCAAACCTTGTCCCGGGTAAATGCTGCAGAGCCAATCTCTTTCGCTTCTATATATCCGCCTTCAGGAGCGGCGGAATACTGCGCTCCAGGGCCCAATGCCAGCAAGAGAGGAAGAAAGAGTAAAATTAATTTTGGCTTAAATTTGTTTCGCATAGTTTCCTCCAGGGATATAACCTGAGAATATGAATAACTTCATTTTATCAAATATGAATCCTGCGATAAACGTTCCGCGTTAGCTCATCAGAAATGTCTCCGCCTTAGGCGGACAAGTCACAAGTCACAGGAGCACAAGTTACAAGTCGAAAGTCATAAGTCGGAAGTTGGGTTAGAAGTCACAGGAGATAAGTTGCAGGTTGCAAGAGATAAATAAACGCAATGAAAACGTTGTAGCTGCAAGCCTAAAACTCTATGTTTGGTTTTATTATAAATTGAAAATTGGAAGCGCTCTCTGGGGTATCGTGACCGGAGTACTTTTTGTTTAGATTCCAGACAAAGCCTACAGCCAGGGAAAATGCCCGTCTTTTGTTTTTTGACGGGAATTTTTTCTGGACTAAAAAATAATGTCTTATCGGTTCAAGTTTATCCTGAGAAAAGGAGGAGATGTATTCAAACCCGCTGTTGTTCAGCCAAAAACTTTTTGCCCTTTTGAAATCCGTCCTGCTCCGTCGGAAACCCAAAAAAAGGGAATCCTTTATCCATTTTTTCCGGTGAAATTTTGCTCCGATTCTGAAACTCCAGATAAGACTCTTTTCCTCCAATATCTGTTCACCCTTCAGTTTCAGTTCGGTCTGTATCCATTTGTCATAACAGAGTTTATTGTCTTTGATGTGATAATCTCCCATGTCTATTAAAAATCCTGCATAACCCTTCTGCTTTCCCTGGTATGATTTTTTTATCGAGTCGAAAGAAACAACATTTCCGAAGAAAATGGAAAAAGCCCACGGTTCCTCGAAGCCGGCCGTGGCCGTCCGGACAAGATTAAGGCTCTCGCTCACGCTCATGCTTTCGTAAAAGGAAGAATAATTTCTCCTTATGAAAGTGCCCAAATAAGGGAGGGGATTGAAGCTGGCTTCCAGAACCAGTGTTCTCGGAAGATAGAATTTTTTAAGGAGATACCGGTATATCTGGACTTCGCTTTTGCCGCTCAGATGCTCCATCTTTTTGCCGGTCAGCGAAGTGTAGGCGCCGAAGGCGGTGTAATAGGGGTCCAGTTGGAGTTCGAAAGTCGTCCTTCCCTCTCCGGAGGAAAAGGCAAGTCCGTCGAGAAGCAAAAACATCACCGGGAACAGAATCGCCGTCCTGAGCATTAAATTAATTTAGCATTTCACAGGGCTGCCTTCAAAGCCCGATTGACCGCCGCGCACATTGCGGAAGCAGGATAAACGGAAGAGAAGGGCACAGGTGCCGTAAACGGAAGAACTAATAAGGAATATATGTTATGGATAATTTACAAATTGTGAAGAACACTTGACATATTGTAAAACATATGTTACACTATTTAAGACATCGCCAAAATACAGGAGGAAAGATGGAAAAAAGAATAAAAAGAATGTGGAAAATAATGAGTATCGTTCTGATACTTTCGGTGCTCTTTTTCGCGGTGAGCGCGAACGGACTTTTTTCATTGTCCACCGGCATTGCTTTTTTCATAGCCGTGACCGTCGGCTACAAAAACGCGAAGAACAAGTGGGGGGACGAAAGAGAACTGTACCTTTACATGGCCCAGTCAATGGGTGCTCTTCTCTTCGGCCTGTCATTCATGTTCATGTACATGGGATACGCCGCGCTCGCGGGCTTCGCCCCGGCGCATCTCTTCGAGTATTCGATACTGGCCATATGCCTTGGTCAAATAACTTTTTTCAAGCTGCTAAAAGGAAAAAACCATGGCTGAGCTGAAAAACAGACTGAAAGTGCTAAGGGCTGAAAAGGAGATTTCGCAGGAAACCCTGGCCAAATCCGTAGGCGTTTCACGGCAGACGATAATCGCCATAGAAGGGGGGGATTATTCCCCTTCTGTGGCGTTGGCATTGAAACTGGCACAGTATTTCAGCGTTAAAATAGAGGATATTTTCAGTTTGGCGGATTGACCCGCGGGGAGGATTTTATGAAAAAACTGGCCAGGCACGGCGGGGAAATGGGGAAATTCAGGAAAAACTGGCTCTCCTTCATCTCGGAATCGGTGGCGCGTTCCATAAGGAAACTGGCCGACGAGGGGGCGAAAGTCATCAACCGGATACCCTACGAAGGGATGTACTCTGTCATGAAAAATGGCGCAACATCTTCCGCCGCAGCGGTTGTTTCCGCTCTCGCCGGACTCATCCGTTCCATCCGGCCAGATTTGTCCGCGCGTGAAGTGGTCGACATCATCAGGAAGGGGGCGGACGACATCGGCGAACCGGGATACGACACTTATACCGGTTTTGGCCGCGTCAATTTTGAAAAAACGGTTGAAATAGCACTCGCGGCGGAATCGTGAACGGGCGAAAGCGCCCGAGATCAGGACCGCGGAAAAGGCTTTGTTCCCTTCAGGATGGCGGCCAAAGAAAAAAACATCCTCTCCGCCGAAACCGAAGCGAAACCGGCCGACTCGAGCAACGGCGCCAGGATTCCGACGCTCCCGAAGGTTCCGGCGCTTTCGCAAAGATACCGGTAAGCCTGGCGGACACCGGGCCTGAACGGGAAAAGCGAAGCGGAAATTATCCTGAGATACGCCGAGAAAAACGGGCGGACTAAAGCGTTTTCCGGGACATTCGTTTCGAGATTGACGAAAACGCCCCCGGGTTTCAGAACGCGGAATATCTCGGCGACGACATCCTGCAGAATCCCCTGGCTCTCAAGGTTTCTGGCGGCGAAAGCCATTGTCGCAAGATCCAGTTCGCCATCTCCGAAAGGAATCTTCCGCGCGCTTGAAAGAACAAACGCCGCGCCCGGCACCTTCGCCCGTGCCTCTTCGAGCATCTTTTCATTGAAATCCACGCAGGTCAGCGAAATCCCGGGAGACAGGTTTTTGAGGAGAAGGGAGAATTCTCCCGTACCGCAGCATATATCGGCACATCTTGCCGGCCGCGCGGACAAAGCGACCGCGGCAGCGCGCCGCCGCCACGCTTTTATACGCCCCAGGGTCAGCAGCACATTCGCTTTTTCGTAAAAGCGAAAAATGCCGTCATAAAAACCCTGGACGGCTTCTTCGCTGGTGGTGAACATTGTAAGTTATTGTTTTTTTTCGTTTTCTTCCACGAATTTTTTGATGTCGTCTATGGCTTCAATAATCATTCTTGCTTTTGACATGCCGAATGAAAAAGGATACCTGTCGTTCTCGTTTCTTTTTAGTATGAGAACTGGCTGTCCTTTGTATTCCGTTTTTTCAACTATCATCATTCCTCCTGTCTCTTATACACATCTCCGAGCCCACGAGACCTCTCTACATATCGTATGCCGTCTTCTGCTTGAAACAA
>CALEIX010000260.1 GCA_937898825.1 uncultured Elusimicrobia bacterium
AACTTGAAGGGCGCCTTCCGGGCATCCCGGAATACAATTTCCGCAACCGTCGCATTTTTCTTCGTCTATCTCTATCATTTTCCTTTTCACAAATCCTCCATAAATAAATGCTACCAAATTAGTCGCATTTTGTCAACCCCATGGCGGGCTTCGTAAAACCGCCCCTTGACCGGCGCTGAAAAAGATGGTAATATTTATATATGAGCAATTATTCATATAAACTGAAAAAACGAAAAAACCGCGTCCCGCTCTGCCTCACACACTGCATCAATCCGAAAAAGATTGCAAAAGCCAGGAAACGGATACCCGAAGCGCGCGAAATCACTTCCCTTTCGCTTACTTTCAAAGTCCTTTCGGACCCGACGAGGATAAAAATCATCTCGGCTCTCCTCGCCGGCGAACTCTGCGTCTGCGACCTGACAGAGATTCTCGGCCTCAGTCAGTCCGCGGTCTCGCACCAGCTGCAGATTCTGCGAAATCTGAATCTGGTATCCTGCTCGCGGCGCGGGAAGATGGTTTACTATTCGCTGAGCGACGCGCATATATCCACGCTCCTTATGCAAACCATCACCCATATAAAGGAATAATATAATAAGGAGATGACATGACCGGTTCCTGCTCCTGTGAGCAAAAATGCGAAATCCCCCCCAAAAAAAAGCGCAGTCCGGGCGAACCGAAAAATTCCGGCGACCATGGACATTCCCATGAACACGGCCACTGCTGCGGCCAGGAAGAAAATTCCGCGAACTGGAAATGGACCATAACCGGCGCGGTCCTGTTCGCCGCCGCCTTCATCCCCTCTATTCCCGCCTACGCGCAAATCGCCCTTTTCGTGGCGGCCTACCTGCTGATAGGCGGAGACATCGTCAAATCGGCCTTCCGGAACATGCTGAAGGGAAGCTTCTTTGACGAGAATTTCCTGATGACCATTGCCACGCTGGGCGCGTTCGCCATAGGGGAATATCCGGAAGCGGTGGCCGTAATGCTTTTTTTCAAGGTCGGCGAATTCTTCCAGGGCATGGCCCTGAACAAATCCAGAAAATCAATAAGGGAACTGGTGGAGCTCAAGCCGGACTACGCCAACCTCAGGATACCGGGAGCCGTCGAGAAAATCTCCCCCGAAGCTGTCAAAGTCGGAAGCGTCATAGTCGTCAAGCCGGGTGAAAAAATACCGCTGGACGGGACGGTAACCGACGGAGAAGCCTTCCTTGACACTTCTTCGCTGACTGGCGAATCCGTTCCCCGGAAGGCGAAAAAGGGCGACGAAGTGCTCGCGGGAATGATAAGCAATGACGGGATGATTGAAATAAAGACTTCAAAGACTTTCGGGGAATCCACGGCGTCAAAAATCCTCAAGCTGATAGAAAACGCCGCTTCCAAGAAGTCTCCCACCGAAAAATTCATAACCAAGTTCGCAAGGTATTACACGCCGGCAGTGGTTTTCGCCGCCCTGTTGATAGCCGTTGTCCCCGTCCTGCTTTACAAGAGCGGCTACGCTCCATCACTTTTTTCCCACCCCGAAACTTTTTCCGAATGGATATACAAGGCTCTCGTTTTCCTGGTTATTTCATGCCCGTGCGCGCTTGTCATTTCCATTCCTCTGGGCTTTTTCGGCGGGATTGGGGCGTCTTCCCGAAGGGGAATTCTGGTCAAGGGTTCGAACCACCTCGAGGCCCTCAACCATCTGACCACCCTTATATGGGACAAAACCGGAACGCTGACTCGCGGAGTTTTCCGCGTGGCCGAAATAAACGCCAGGAACGGATTCTCGAAAGACGAGATTCTCGGGCTGGCCGCGGCCGCTGAAAGCCATTCCAATCATCCCATAGCAAAATCCATAATGGAAGCTTACAGCAA
The DNA here is from genome assembly GCA_937898825.1 of uncultured Elusimicrobia bacterium. Taxonomy (GTDB): domain Bacteria; phylum Elusimicrobiota; class Elusimicrobia; order Elusimicrobiales; family UBA9959; genus CALEIX01. Next base: position 1,858 of record CALEIX010000260.1, read on the forward strand.
AAAGATAAGCGAAAGGGAAATCTCAGATTACAGGGAATTTTCCGGCATGGGCGTCAAGGCGAAAATAAGCGGGAAGGAAATAGTAATCGGCAATGACAAAATGATGCACGCCGAAAACATTCCCCATTCCGATTGCCGCGCGAAAGGCACGGTGGCCTTTCTTTCCGTTAACGGCAAATACGCCGGGCACATAATAATCTCCGACGAAATAAAGGAAGACGCCCGCGAGGCGGTGCTCGAGGCCAGGAAACTCGGCGTGGAGCGCCAGGTGATGCTCACCGGGGACAGCGCCGACAATGCCCGCGAAATAAGCGAAAAACTGGGAATCGACGAATACTACGCCGAACTCCTGCCGCACGAAAAAGTGGAAATCACTGAAAAAATAATAGCTGAAAACAGGAAGGCCGGCAAACTGACCGGCTTTGCCGGCGACGGGATAAACGACGCGCCCTCCATAATGCGCGCCGACATAGGCATTTCCATGGGAGCGGCCGGCTCAGACGCGGCGATAGAAGCGGCGGACATAGTCCTTATGACCGACGAGCCGATGCATATTCCCGAAGCCATACGCGTAGCGCGCAGAACAAAACGCGTGGTATGGGAAAACATCTGTCTCTTATACACATCTCCGAGCCCACGAGACCTCTCTACATCTCGTATGCCGTCTTCTGCTTGAAAA
>CALEIX010000261.1 GCA_937898825.1 uncultured Elusimicrobia bacterium
GGAAAAAAGATACGAACCCACCCATAACCCTTTCACCGCCCCGCTTGCGGAGCATTTAGAACTTCTGGATACAAACCCGGCGGCTGTTCTTTCCCATCAATACGATTTAGTCGTTAACGGGACGGAATTGGGCTCCGGCTCCATCAGGAACCACAAAAGGGAAGTGCAGGATAAAATATTTAAATTAATGAAATATTCGCAGGAAGAAATAGACAAAAGATTCGAAATGCTCGTCACAGCTCTTGATTACGGCGCCCCGCCGCACGGCGGAATCGGCATAGGATTCGACAGGCTCGTGGCCATATTAGCCCAGCTTCCTTCAATACGAGACGTTATCGCCTTTCCCAAAACGACAAGCGCGATATGTCCCCTGACCGGCGCCCCCTCCGAAATAAGCGAAAAACAGTTAAAAGAGCTCCACCTAAAAATCGAAAAATGAAATTTCCTCCGTGGATAAGACAGGCGGCGAGAAAAAATAAAATCTCCCTTCGCTGCGGCTTATCCGCAAACATAAAAAAAGATTTGAAACGTTTTTCACTTCATACTATATGCAACGAGGCACTCTGTCCGAACAAGGGCGAATGCTTTTCAAACGGAGAAGCGACCTTTTTAATTCTTGGGGATATATGCACAAGAAACTGCTCGTTTTGTTCGGTGAAAAAAAATCGCGTTCCGCTGCCGCCCGAACCGGAAAATTCAAGAATATGCGAACTCGTGCTCAAATGGAAACTAAATTACGTCGTTTTTACTTCGCCGACGCGTGACGATTTAGCAGACGGCGGAGCCAGGCAATTTGCGGACTTAACCACGCGTCTCAAAAAAAGGATTCCACACATCAAAACCGAACCTCTTGTGCCCGACTTCGGCGGAAAAATAAAATCTCTGGAGAAAGTCCTGCATTCCTCTCCCGACGTTTTGGGGCACAACATTGAAACTGTGCCTTCGCTTTATCCAAAAATAAGGCGGGGAGCGAATTACAAAACCTCTCTTGAGATACTGAAAAACTCTAAAAAAATCAATCCCGCGGTTCTGACCAAAACTGCAATAATGCTCGGAATGGGGGAAAAAAGGGAAGAACTTCTTCGACTCTTTGATGACCTTGCAAAAAGTGGCGTGGATATACTTTACGCCGGGCAGTATATTGCACCAGGTAAGGGGTATTACCCCGTAGCGAAATACTACACACCGGACGAATTTGCCGAACTTAACGAGGAAAGCCAAAAATTTCCCTTTAAAGCGACTCTATTCGGTCCTCTTGTCAGAAGTTCGTACAAAGCCCGCCAAACTTACTTAAAAGCACTGAAAAATGAATAAAAGACTTGCCGTAAAATGTTTGAAAGAGGGATGGGATCTTTATTTGGAAAACGCCTCGAGGGTAATTCCTGCATCGCTCGTGCAGAGAATCTTCGCTCTCATTATCCCCGTTTTTATCTGGAAATATGCGCCTGCGTTTTATGTCTACCTCTATCTGGTTTTTGTGGTTCTGGCCATAGACACAGGAATGAATTTATTTTTCATAAAAATCTCGCGCGGAGAAAAGGCGCTGTATTCGGATATTTTTGCCGGTTTTAAAATTTACAAAAAGGCGACTTTAACCCAGGCAATCTTTGCCCTGCTTGTGGCCGGAGGAACCATCATGTTTATAATACCCGGCATTGTGCTCGCCACCACATTCGCCTTCGCTGAGTATGCTATCATAGATAAAAAAGCCTCCGTCAGGGGCTCCTTTTTATACAGCGCAAGAATAGCCACGGGTTTTCGTCCACAAATCTTCATTCTCATTCTTTTAACTCTTTGCCTTCAATTGGCGGCTCCGGACATCATTGCTGACCCGTCAAAGGGAAAAAATTTATTCCTGTCATATCCGGGTTTCTGGCCATTAGTAACAAACATTCTTATCTTTTTTGTCTTTGCTCCCTGGCTGGATATCGCCATGGCAAAAGCGTATGCCATGTTAGACAGGCGAAAATGAAAAATCTGGATTTCATTTTCTATTACGCTCCGCAAAATATTTACAGTTTTAACTCCTTAGCAGGGGCGCTTGAAAACGCAAAAAGCGAAATAAACGTATTTTTCGAACAGGATTCATCCAATTTGTCTGCGCGCGCAATCAGCAGCTGCAAAAAAGGACGGACACCGATTGTATGCCTTTCTTTTTGCACCACCCAAAGCAAAGAAATGGCTAAACTCCTATCTCACCTGCGAAGAGATCTCGGCCCGAAAATTCTTATTATAGCGGGGGGGCCACATCCCTCAGCGCGTCCGCGCGAATCTCTTTTGAGCGGCTGCGACTTTGTCTTTGACCGTGAAAGCGAGCGAACAATTCTTAAATTCGCCGCCGCTCTGGCAAAAGGAGAAAATCCAGGAAAGGTGGCGGGACTTTATTTTCTAAAAAACGAACATATTGAATACACAGGACACCCTGAAAAACCCAACCTAAACGAATTTATGCCTTTTTCGTTCAAACATTCGAAATTTGGCGCGATAGAAATAACAAGAGGGTGCTCTTTCCGCTGCGGCTATTGCCAGACTCCCTTTCTCTTCGGAAACAGACTAAGACACAGAAGCGTGGAATTCATCCTGAATTTAGCCGAAAAAATGCTAAAACGAAATCTGAATGATTTCAGGTTTATAACTCCAAACGCCTTTTCTTACGGCTCCGCGAACGGCAGAAAACCAAACCCGGCGACCATTGGGAACTTACTGTCTGAATTGAAAAAACTCACTCGCGGGAAAGGAAGAATTTTTTTCGGAAGTTTTCCTTCCGAGATTCGCCCGGAACATGTAAATGAGGATTTAATGTTTCTTCTAAAAAAATATGCGAGTAACAAAAGAATAATCATTGGAGGGCAAAGCGGGAGTGAGAGAATTCTGGAAAAAATAGGCAGAGAGCATTCTGTTTCCGATATCCTGAACGCCGCTGAAATCTCGGTGAAATACGGGTTTGAGCCGCATGTGGACTTTATTCTCGGCCTGCCGGGCGAGAAAAAGAGAGACCTAAAAGACACGATCTCGCTGATGGACAAATTGACAGATATGGGCGGGCGCCTTCATCTGCACTATTTTATGCCGCTACCAAAAACGAAATTTGAAAATGAACCTCCGGAAAAACTGCCTGAAAGCGCCAGATCAAAACTGAAAAATTTCGTAGCCAGAGGTTTGGCGTACGGTCACTGGGAAAAACAAATGGATATGGGACTTTCGGGTATATAAACCAAACCAAATGACCCTTTTTATCTTTTCTTGCATATAGTAAAATATCCGTATTATTACCTTGCTTTCAGGAGGAGAAAATGAAATTTACGCTTGTTTTTATGTTGGCAGCAACGTTCAATCTTCTTATCCACTCACAGACCAACCTTAATTCTTCAAATTTACCCGACATAGATTTGAACCTGGTTAAAACTTCGGGAATTGTCCCTCCTTGCGCAAAAATGGGAAAAGCGGACCCTGCTTATTATGTGGGGAAAATAACAAAACCGCTTCTTCTTGCTCAGACAGCCAAAAAGCTGATTTACACTTTCGCCAATACGCAAGAGGAGGTAAATGAATTCTTGAATGTGTGGAACCCCATACTTAAAAAATCCGGACTGAAACCAACCAGTTCTGAATACAAAAACACCTTGTTCATTCAAAATTATGAAAACGCGCGAAACCTGGTCCTGCGGGATTTTGACATTCACAAACTTCATTACGATGCCCTGTCTTCGACAACAATGGCAAAAATTGAAAAGGACATCGTCTCGGGCTTAAAAGCGGAAAAAATGAAAACTGTCGCCGTTTTTTACATCGAGCACGAATACTTCAGACCATCATTCAGACTTTACTACCTGACAAAACACAACGAAAATCCCGACCATGAAATTCGCCTGAGGCAGCTTATGACAGGAGAAGACATAGATTACGATGTAATGGAGAAAGCCGGCATAAGCATTGTCAAAAAAGACACTTCCTTCTCAATGCTGTACATTGGAAAAGAAATCGGCTTCAAAAGCAAAATAGCGACAGACAGGGAATCTGCCTTAAAGAAGCTTGCAGACTACAAGGATTTTCTCAGGGAAAACGACAAAGAATTTATAGACTTTCGCCTGCATATATTGTCCGAACCCTTCGCGATAGGTGAAAACGTTTATCATTATTTGCTGAACATCTATTTTTATCAATAAGGTGGGAACGCGGGCGTTTTCACAAACCCAAATCTCCCGCTATTTGCCGCATAGCCGCAAGAGCTGCCTCAGCAAATTTTTCAAGCGGAATTCCTATGTCCTCGCATTCCTTTATTATCTGGCGGTTAACGGAGGCTGCAAATCTTTTATCTTTCATTCTCTTTAAAATGGAAGAAGTTTTCACGCTTGCAAGTTTCTTATCCGGATAAACTAATGTCTGTCTCTTATACACATCTCCGAGCCCACGAGACCTCTCTACATCTCGTATGCCGTCTTCTGCTTGA
>CALEIX010000262.1 GCA_937898825.1 uncultured Elusimicrobia bacterium
AATAACCAGCATTCACTGCAACTGAAGTGTCAGAGCCAGACTTAAAGCCAACTGCCATCCCAACTGGAGTAACATCATCATCTATAATTAACTCATTCTGTTTCCAGAAAGGTAAACCATTTCTACCAACCCACATCCAACCACCAGCTTTTTTTACTTTGAAATACTCGCGCGCAAATTTAAACCGGGTTTCCGCTCCAATTTCCGGGAACGCTATTTTTGAAGGAATTTTGGGAACAAATTTTTTTAGGTCTGCGCCAGAAAACGCACCAACTTTTGCGTTTAATTCGCAATCAGGTTCAAATAAATTACTAAGATTGCCTGAAAGAACCGCTTTGATATTTCCAAGAGAAATTTCCCCTTTTTTTATCTCTGCTGCTCCTTTTTCCGGGTCAAAAGACGGCAGACTTAAATTCCCCTCAGCTTCAAGCGGCATATCGACCGAAAAAGCAGGCATTTTCACCTGCATAACGCTCTTCAATTCAAAAGGGAATTTTTTCCTGCCTGAAATGTCCCCGGCAGAAAATTCAATGTTCGAAAAAATAAATTCAAGTCCCCTTATATTCCTGAAGTAAATTTGAGAATCGGTCACGGAAAATGCAGAGGCGCAAAGTTCCAAAGATTTTCCGGGAGCTGATGTTTCGCCTTTTCCCTTTTCTTGCTTCGCAAGAAGATCCGAAAAATTATAAATATTTTTCTCCTTCTCTACTATCCTGATTCTTAATCCTTCAACATACAGGGAGTTTATCTGCACTTTACCTTTGAGAAGCGGCAAAAAAGCAGGGGAAAGCACGAACTTTCCCGCGGTCAAAAATTCGCCTTTTTCAAAATCAGGATATTCAGAAATCTTAAGACCATAAAGAGAAAATCCCTTCAAGGTAAGGGAGGCATTTTCCAGTTTGACTTTCCTGTTAATGCTTTTCTCGGCGTAGTTTATTGCAAGCTCTCTTATTTTTTCCGGCGTAAAATGTCTCCTGAGATAAATAAACGTCCCGCCCAAAGCGATAAGGACAACGATAAAAGAGAAAAACACGACTTTCAGGAATTTCCGCATAATAATAAATTATACATATTATACCTCGCGTTTTTCGCGGCTTCCTGGAAATTTATCAAACCGCAAAAAAATGATAAACTAATATTGCGATGAAAAAACCTTTAATAGTCAACCTTAACTTAGCCATAGATAAAACGGTTTACATTCCGGATTTCAGGAGGGGGAAAACATACAGATTTTCCTCCGCTCTGACAATGCCCGGCGGCAAAGGCGCTAATGTAGCCAGAGTTCTCAAAACGCTTGGAATCAAGTCAAGGATAATGGGCATAGCCGCCGGATACAACGGAGAATGGATAGAAGACTCTCTCAAAGGGGACGGATTTGAAACGCAAATAATCAAGCATAAGGACGGAGAATCGCGAATCTGCTACAGTATAACCGAAAAGGGAGGCGTCAGCACCGACCTCAACGAGGACGGCTGCCGCGCAAGCAAGTTTGTCCAAACTAAATTCATTTCAAAATTCAAGAAGATTGTTCGGGACTCTTCCTTCATTTCGGTCTCGGGACGAACACCTCCGGGAATAAGAAAAGGATTTTACGCAAAATTGGTAAAACTCTCAAAATCCGCGGGTCTGCCGGTCGCTTTTGACATTAGAGGAAAATATTTAACGGAAGGCATTCGTCAGGGAATAGACTTTGTCAAGGTGAATAAGCATGAATTCGAAGAGGCCTCGCGTCTGAGTTTTTCTCCGGCGAATGTACGCCGGTTTTACGAAAAATACCGCTGCAAAGGTCTTAAGGCAGTTATCGTAACAAACAAAGGCAGACCCGGTTATTGCGTCAGCGAAAAGGGTATGATAAAGTTCATTCCTCCACGTATAAAAAGAGAAATTAAATCAGCGGTCGGCGCGGGTGATTCTTTTATGGCGGGATTTATCTTCGGCTGCCTTAAAAATTTCCCGCTCGCGGAAATAATAAGATTTGCCGTCGCTTGTTCTGTCGCTGATTGCGTAAGTTTGGGAGCCGGTTTAATCAGAAAAAAACACGTAAAAAAATTTATCAATGGAATTCTTATTCAAAAGATAACATTTTGACATTCAGCCGGAGGATTTATGGATGACCTTGTCAGGATAAGCACTGTTTTGGAAAAAGCGCACCAGGAAGGAAGAAATTCTCTTCTTGAACCGGAGGTTTATGAAATATTCAAATTTCTCGGTTTGAACATTCCCGTTTTCTTACACTTCGCCGATTTAAAATTTTCCGCTGCCGATATGGCGCAAAAAGTTATTCAGCAGATAAAATCCGCCCGGGTTGTGCTCAAATTAGTTTCCCACAAAAATATCCACAAAACCGATTCGGGAGGAGTGATAATCACAGAAAACAAGCAAAAAAGCGTTGAAGAAGGGATAAACAAACTAAAATCCAAATTTTCGGATATCTCGGGGATAATGGCTTCCCAGTTTATAGAACATTCAGCCTTTTCCCTCGGGGAAGAGATAATGATTGGTTCCAGAGCCGACGAAGCATTTGGACCGCTTATAACCTTCTCTCCGGGAGGTACGAACGCTGAGGATATCGCAAACTCCCTGAAGAATCATATCGCCATAGACATTATTCCGGCGAATTTTGTCAACAATCGAAAAGACTGGGAGAATTTTCTCGCCGGCAGCTGGACCTGGCGGTACGTAGCCGGAAAAGTGAGAGGCGGAAGAAAACTGGCTGAAGAAGAAGAAATGATAAGGTGGTTCGAGGCATTTTCGCACGTTATGAAACGCTTTTCAAAAGGTACAGATTCAGACTGGGAAATACTGGAATTGGAGGCAAATCCGCTTGCCGTTTCAAAGGGAAAAATTATCGCTCTGGATGGAGTCCTGAGATTTAGAAAATCTGAACGCAGTTTTCGCAAGAAGCCGTCCCTGGATGGCGTCAAAAGTCTGCTTGAGCCGGAAAACGTCGCCATCGTGGGCGTAAGCGAAAAGAAAATGAACATGGCACGAATCATACTCAAAAACGTCATCAAGGCCGGTTTTGACAAGAACAGACTTTACATAGTGAAAGATTACGACGGAGAAATAGAAGGGATAAAATGTTACAAACACATAAGCGACATCTCCCGGAAAATAGACATGTATGTGGTGGCGGTGCCCTCTCAGGCGGTGGCGGACGTGCTAAAGGAAGCTGCTGAAAGCGGGAAAGTAAACGGCGTAGTGCTTATAAGCGGCGGTATGGGGGAGAAATCAGGCAGCGAAACTCTGGCTAAAGAGATTCAGCAGATAATACTACAAGGACGCGAAAAAAATCCGGATTTTGTTTTAAGCGGCGGGAACTCTCTCGGCATAGTGCTCCAAAAATCAAAAGTAAATACTTTATTCATTCCCAAATACAAAATGGCGTACCCGCTTGAGGGAAATCCCAACATAGCCAGAACGGCGTTCGTGAGTCAGAGCGGGGCATTTGTGATTTCGGTTCTCAGCAAAATGCCGTGGCTTAGACCGCTTTACTCTATAACGGTGGGGAATCAACAGGACATAACTGTGACTGACTATGTGGAATCATTAGTCGAGGAAAACGACATTGAAGTCGTTTTAATCTACATAGAGGGCTTTAAAAACGAGGACGGGATAAGGCTTGCGAAAATCATCCAAAAAGGCACCGCAAAAGGGAAAAAGATAATTCTTTACAAGGCCGGAAGGACGGTCGTCGGGCAAAAAGCTGTTATGGGACATACCGCCTCGCTGGCGGGAGATTATGTGACCGCTAAAAAAATCATGGAAAAGGCGGGAGCAATGGTCGCGGATACCTTTGACGATTTTTCCGACCTGACTCTCATTACATGCCATCTGGCGAAATACGAGATACCAAACGGGAAAGTTTTTATTATGAGCAATGCCGGTTTTGAAACCGCCGGGATGGCGGACAGTCTGGAAGGCAGTATATCCGTAGAAATAGGAGAAAACGACTTAAAAAAGCGAATAGAGGAAATATTTAAAAAGCACAACTTGCAGGATATTGTGGATTTCAAGAATCCGCTGGATGTAACGCCTATGGCGACAGACAGGGCCGTGGGAGAAATTCTCTCCGAAATCATGAATTACTCTGACGCGCGCGCTGCCATAGTTTCAATGGTTCCCCTGACCGCCGCACTGAACACGCTGCCGAAATCAGAGAAATATCCCGATGACATTGAAAAATCGTTCTTGAAAAAAGCAGCCGAAGAAAGCAAAAGAACGCGGAAACCTGTTATATTCTGCGTCGCCTGCGGCGCGCTTTATGACCCATACGTGAAATATGCTATGGACCTTGGAATTCCAACTTTTAGAAGTGCTGACCGGGCCGTCAGGATTTACTCACGTTACTTAAACTACTTAAAACAATTCAGCAAACCTCGATAAAAACAAAGTTACTCTTCTTTCCTATTTTGCTTCCTTAGGTCCTTTGACCTATTTTTTTAAGGGTCCAATTTCACTTTATTCAGGACATAAATTTCGCTAAAGTATATCTATGAGAAAAGCAATCATTTCATTATTGGGTTTCTTTATAGTCGCAAACGTGGCCCGGACGGCTTTGTTTGCCCAGGATGCCCTGTCAAGCGTGAAAGCTGCACAGATTAATCCGAACGCCGTTTTCGACGGCTCCAAATCAATGTCAGCTAAAACGCCTTCAATATCTCAGGCGACCAAATCCGCTTCGGCTCCGAGTGTGAAGGAAGAAACGCCAAAACCGAGCCTTGGTGAAAAAATCAAGGAGATTATTAAAAAGAATAAGGGAAATTTGATAGTAAGCGGGGCCGCTGCATTTGCGGGTTACTTCCTTTTTGGCGGGCCAGTCGGTGCTCTTATTGGTTTTGGAATGATGTTTTTGTTCCTGGCGTTTCTGCGGCTATAAGGTTTTGAACTCATTCCTGGAAAGAATCCACCGTATACACATGTATATCGGTGGATTTTTCTTTCCATGCGTCCGGTGAAATCCCCGCCTTTTCGGCGCAAAGAGACCTCAAAAAATCTTCCCTTGTCCTGAAATGCTCCCACACCTGCGGCAGATAGGTTCCGGAGGCAAAACCTTTTTTCACATAAACCCCGTGTTTCCTTTCAACCACTTCTTTATATGAATTCACCCTGCGCATGGGAGACAATATGGAAATTTCTATCTTTGTCTTTTTTAATTCTTTTTCGCACAAGGATGGAAATCTCGGATCCTCAAACGCCGCGGCTACGGCAAAATTTACAACCGCGTCAAGCAACGTATGCTTCGGATGCATAGTACCTATGCATCCCCTCAAATTCCCGTTTACCTTTAGAGTTACAAAAACAGCTGCCGGAACATTGAAACGATAATTTTCGCTCAACTCGAAAGTTATCGCCTTCTTGTTTTTAAGATAATATTCAATGCTGCGCCGGGCATAGTATAAAAGCTCTTTTTTCATTCCCTCCGTCAATTCAAAAGCCCTCAACTCGCCGCTGCTTTTCACAAACAAACCAGCTCCATATCCGACGACGTTTGAATCGTCTTTCGAAACCTTGCCTGAATGCGTATACTTGAGAATTTCAAAATGGTTTGCTCCAAGTTCCAGGCAGGCACTGGCTGCCGCCGATATCGCCGCCTGCCCGCAGGCAGTAGTGTGCATATTATATTTGGCTTTTTCCTTTATTAATTCGTTGGCTAAATGAAAATAGGGGATATCTCCATTCCTCATTGCTATCTTCAAGGACTCTAAAACCGCCATATCCGCTTTCTCAGCAACGTTTGCCGGCGGATAATGAGACAAATCGCTTGAAACGCAAATAACCGCCTTTCTGGTTTTCATGCAAGCGGCGACATTTTTCCCTATTTCAACAAGAGTATCTACATTTGAAGTATTCAAAACCAAAGGCACTATTTTGAAGTTTTCCTTTATACATTGAATGAAGGGAAGGAGAACCTCAATAGAATGCTCGTCTTCATGAGCATGCGGGACATCTTCAAAAAGAGACGACCTTCTTAAAAGCTCACCGGTTGCGTCCTCATCTATTTGGCACTTACCAAGAGGAGTTTGGTAAAAACCTTTTTTGATTAAAGCCGCGCCGTCGACATAAACAGTATGTGCAGCGGCAAGGACAAAAACAGTATTAAAATCAATATTCGCTAAATGCGACAGAGACTCACCGGCTGTCGAGCCTGAATATGGATACCCGGCATGAGGGGCAAGAACCCCGAAAATTTTATCTTTTATGGGAGAAACCTTTCGCAGGTACGTAGCGACTTGCTCTCTTAAAGTTTTTTCTGCGGAAGGGTAAAATCTTCCGGCGGCAACAGGTTTTCGTATCATAAAATTACCCCTTAACTAAATTTATTCTCTGCCATAATTATACCAAAAAGAAAACCAGTCTGTTCCCCGTTTTTTTAATATTTCCGCATCCTGTGGAACAAGCAAATTTTTATTGCCTTTCCACTTGTAAAATTTTAGAATAGTGTAAAGTGGTGGTTGTAGCTCAATGGTTAGAGCGTCCGGCTGTGGCCCGGAAGGTTGCGGGTTCAAATCCCGTCAGCCACCCAGAGTTTTATTTCCCAAAACAACGATACAACCCCGCCGGACGAATACGATATCATAACGAGCAAGCACCGCTGTATCCTCGACCGCCGAAAATTCAAAAAAGTCCAATATGCATGGAGTTCCTACAACTCAATTGACACTTTCGGGGCAAATTCATATTATTGAAATATGCTGAAAAAAATTATTTTTCTTACGGCGTTTCTTTTTTGCTGTCCGTTGGATCTGCGCGCTATTCAAGCTCGCGCAATCGGGGAAAAATACCTTTCAGATGACCTGGAAGGAACGGAAGTGTTCCTGTCGCTGGGTTTCCTGCTTGCGTTCTAATCAATGCTTTCCCCGGAAAAACCTGCTAAGAAAAGCATGACGAAGGAAGGAAAAGGCGTAAAATCTTCTCCCGCAAAAAACGCGGATTCCCCGCGCTGGCAAAAGCGCCGCCCGGCCGCGGGTCTTCTTTGCTTGCTACCGATGATGGCGCTGAGCGCGGCGGTTCTTGCCGCTCCCGGAGTGCCTTCCGGTTGGGAGGGGTGGCTCTCGCTTTTAGCGGTCTGGGGAATTTTCAATTTCGGTTTCGCACGCATTCTCTCCACCGGAAAAGTCGAGAAATGGCGCTCGTTTTTTTTCATAGGCGTTTCCTTTTCTTTCATTTTTTATTTTCTTTCTTTCGTAAGGGAATACGCCGCTCTCTTCGCGTCTCAAATGGAGTTCAGAAGCGGGGACCCCGTGTGCCATCTCGTGCTGCCTTTCCTTGTGGTTCCGGCTATTTTGAGCGGGGAGATATTCTACCCCGGGCGAATGACCGGCTCTTTCGGTTCGGTGAGTTTTATGTTTCTGGCCTGGCTTGTCGCGTTCCTGACGCTTGGCAGGGCTTTCTGCGGCTGGGGCTGTTTTTTCGGTGGTTTCGACGAGGCCTTTTCCCGCCTGCGACGGAAGCCGCTGATAAAAAAAATCCCGAGAATTCTGCTGGATTTTCCTTTCGTCATTCTATTTTTTTTCATCATCCTGTCGGCCGCATATCTCTGGCCGGTGTATTGCGACGTTTTATGTCCTTTCAAGGCGGTTTTCGAGCCGGGCAGGCTTTTTTCAGGCGACTTTTTCCTGCTGGTTCTGTCGGTCATCCTTTTCGTCTTACTGGCCGTTGTTTTTCCTCTGCTGACCGGGAAACGCTGCCTGTGCTCTTTTTTCTGCCACCTCGGGGCGGTTCAGTCGCTCGGCAGCCGCCTCGTTCCTTTTTATGTCGAGATTGATTCCCGAAAATGTAAGAATTGCGAAAAATGCTTCGATAATTGCCCGGTCATGGCTATAGAGGGAGGCGAAGTAAAAAGGGTGAAAGAGGACATTTGCGTAAGATGCGGCAGATGCGTCGATAATTGCCCTTCCGGAGCGATTTCCTTCCGCCTGAAAGGAGTTCCGCTCGGAAAAAAAAGCGAAACGCCGAAAATCCTGTTTCTCTACGCTGCCTTCACCTTCATGGTTGCTTTCGGCGGGAGAATATGCGCGGGAGCGCTGGAAAAAATGTTAATATGGTTGTTCTGATGAAGGAGGAAAAAAGAAAGGTTTTTTTCGGGTACGCCAGGGCCGTTTTTTCGGTGGCTTTG
>CALEIX010000263.1 GCA_937898825.1 uncultured Elusimicrobia bacterium
TAGGAAAAACCGTTAATTTAACCACCAAACGGAAAATTTTCGCGCATACGTCCGGGATTTTCAAAGAGCTCAAATCTCTGCCGAAAAAAGCAAAAATAGACTATATAACATTCTCCGGAATGGGCGAGCCGACTTTAGCCAAAAACATAGGCTCTCTGATAAAAGCCATAAAGAAAGTCCGGAAAGAAAAAATAGCCGTGCTCACGAATTCGGCGCTGCTTTGGGACCGGAAAGTTCAGAAGGATTTGCTTGAGGCGGATTTTGTCGTAGCCAAGCTTGACGCCCACAATCAGAAAACCTTTGAAGCCGTGAATAAGCCGGTAAAAGGGCTTAAACTTAAAAAAGTCATAGCCGGCATAAAAGCCTTCAGGAAAATATATAAAGGAAAATTCGCCCTCCAAATAATGTTCATGCCTGAAAATAAAAAATACGCCGGGCAAATAGCCGAAATAGCGAAAACTATAAATCCCGACGAAGTTCAGATAAACACACCTTTAAGACCTTCAAAAATAAACCCTGTTTCCAGAAGAGAACTGCTTAAAATAGCGAAATACTTTAATAAAATGAATGTAATAACCGTCTACGGCGCCCCGAAAAAGAAGGTTAAGCCAATAAGCGACAGGGACACGCTCCGCCGGAGAGGGAAAATAAAATGAAAACTTATGAGGAATGCCTGCCCTGCTTTTTCCATCAGGCCGAGCGCCTTTTAAAAATGGCAAAAGCGACCAAAGCGGTAAAAGCCAAAATCCTTTCCGAACTGAATGAAGAAATTAAGAAATTTCCCAGAACATCCTGCCCGCCTGAAATGGCGCGGATAATATTTTCCATACTGCGCAGGCACACCGGTCTTAAAGACCCCTACGCAAAAGAAAAGAAAAAAAGCAACGAATTATGCCTTAAAATATATCCGAAATTGAAAGAAATGGTGGAAAACTCGAAAAAACCTTTGATGAAAGCGGTTGAGCTTTCAATAGCGGGAAACATATTAGATTTCGGCACTAAAAAAAACCTGCGAGTCGAAGAAGAACTTAAAAAAATATTAAACAATATCCGCCGCAAGGAAAGGCCCGGCGTCTTCAACTTCGAGATTTTCAAAAAAACGCTGGAAAAATCCGAAGACATTCTTTATCTGGGCGACAATGCCGGAGAAACCGTTTTCGACCGCGTCCTTATAGAGGAAATACTCGCCATTTACAAAAACAAGAAAATAACTTACGCCGTAAAGGAAAAACCCATACTTAACGACGCTTTGCGCGAAGACGCCGTTTTTTGCGGCCTGGACAAGCATTGCAAAATAATATCCAGCGGCTCCACGGCTCCGGGCACGGTTCTGAAAATTTGCTCAAAAAGTTTTCTAAAGCATTTTGAAAAAACCTCTATGATAATAAGCAAAGGACAGGGAAATTTTGAAGCCCTTTACGGGAACGCGAAGCGGGAAATATTTTTTCTCTGTCTCTTATACACATCACCGAG
>CALEIX010000264.1 GCA_937898825.1 uncultured Elusimicrobia bacterium
AGTTTGCAACCCACGACCCAATGCGGGAGTGAATCCTGGTGTATATCAGCGCAAGTTCGCTCCCACGACCCAATGCGGGAGTGAATCCTGGTGTATATCAGCGCAAGTTCGCTCCCACGACCCAATGCGGGGTGGGAGTATCTGCTCGCCCCGTTAGAAATCCCGACTGTAGGGACAGTCGCTTTCAGCGACTTATTTCTAACGGGGCGAGGATTAACAAATTCGCGGCAATTGCTCACCTTCAAGCATTATAACCTGGCGAAAGCCCCCCATGCCAGTTCTCAACAGCACCTTTGCGTCCTTTTCATCCAAAACCCTTCCTATTGTGCGAGCACTTTTCCCATACTTATTCTTTTTCAAAACTGAAAGTAATTTTTGGCTTTCTCCAGGTTCCGCGAAAATGATTATTTTACCTTCGTTCGCCACGTACAGCGGGTCTATGCCAAGTATATCGCAGGCGCCTTTCACGGAAGATTTAACTATTATGTTTTCCTCATCCACAGAAATGGAGTATCTGCAGGATTCGGCGATTTCGTTCAAAGCGGTCGCAAGACCGCCGCGCGTAAGGTCTTTCATGCATCTAATTTTTTTCGAAACGGCAAGAAGCGAAGAAATCATTTTATTGAGCGGAGCACCATCGCTCCTTATATTCCCGTCAAGTCCGAGGTTATTTCTGACATTCATTACGGCCATTCCATGCTCGGCTAAAGGACCGCTTAAAATTATTTCGTCTCCCGGTCTGATTTTCTCCGCTCCCAATTCTACATTTTTCGGAATTAATCCCACCCCCGAAGTGGTAATGAAAATCTTATCCGCCTTTCCCCTTTCAACCACTTTTGTATCACCGGTAACAATATCCACGCCGGCCTGCGTAGCCGCTTTCTTCATGGAAGCCACTATGTCCCTCAAAACATCAATTTCCAAACCCTCTTCTATTATAAATGCTGCAGATATGGCAATAGGCTTCGCCCCTTTAACCGCGAGGTCATTTACCGTACCGCATACCGCTATCCTGCCTATATCTCCACCGGCGAAAAAGATCGGGTCAACCACATAAGAATCCGTAGTAAAGGCAATTTTTTCACCGCCCACAGGAACTTGCGCGGAATCCTCAAGCTTTAAAAGTTCGTTGTTAGAAAAACTGGTTGCGAAAACCCTTCTAATCAATTCATTGGTAAGCCTTCCGCCTGAACCATGGGATAATGTTATCCTGGTCATTAACCAACCCTCCTTATCAGCACCCCTGTCGCATTAATGCTATGAACTTATTATGCTCGGCAGACATTTTTTTGTTTTTGTCATAAATCAAAAATACAGGCCTAACGGCCTTGAAATCTGAAATCTTAATGGTTTTTAAAACATCCGGACTTTCATTAATCACAGAAAATTTCGGAACCACCGCTATTCCTCTATTGGACTTGACAAGACTTTTGATTGTTTCAATATTGTTTATCTCCAACACCTTTTTCAAATTTGGTTTTTTTCTTTTAAGCCACCTGTCTATTATTTGTCTTGAAGGTAAATCCTTCTCAAAAGTTATAAATATCTCTCCTTCAATGTCATTAAGTCCAGCGGAAGTCCTGTCACAAAGCCGGTGAGCGGAGCTTACTATCAAAAGCATCTCTTCATAGCATATACGCGCCACGCATATTTTCTTGTCCTTCAATTTAAATCTTCCAGCCACAATGCCAAAATCAGCTTTACCGCCTATTATATCTTCTACCACATTATGGAATTTTTTATACTCTACATTCAGCTTGACAAACGGAGTGGCACCTGCAAATTTCTCGATATATTTTTCAAGTAAATGTATGCCCGCGCTGTATATGGAGGATATTTTTATCTTTCTCTCCCCCTTCATTTTCATTATGTTTTCCATAGTTTCTTCATATATGGGGAGAATTTTTTTTGCAGCGTTGTAAAAGTGTTTCCCACACAAAGTAAGCGAAAATCCTGAATTATTATGAATGAGAAGCGGCGATTTGCATATTATTTCAAGTTTCTTAATTTGTTGGCTCACCGCCGATTGAGAAATATAATTTAGCCTGGCAGCTTTTGAAAAACTGCCCGTTTCTATTATATCTTTGAAAATCTTCAGCGTTGAAATATTCATACAAGCAAGTCTTCAGTCATAAATCCCCGGGTCACAGGCAACGCATAACAAGACACTCCTTAAAATGCATATAATTTGAAACATGAAATCTGCTCAAGGGATATTTCCAGCTCCGTACTTAAACCAGGCGGCGCATGCACCTTCACTTGAAACCATGCAGGGCCCCACCGCGTCCGAAGGAGTGCATCTTTTGCCAAAAAGTTTACATTCCCCGGGCAACGCTTTGCCCATTATTATTTTTCCGCAAATACATCCCTTTGGTTCAGAAACGCTTTTGCGCTTAACTCCAAACTTTCGGAAAGCGTCAAAACGCCCAAATCTCTCAGTAAAAGCCAAACCAGAGTTCGGGATTTCACCCACAGCGCGCCAATAAGCTGAAGCGGGCTTAAAAACCTCATTCATTGCACGAAGAGCAGTTTTATTCCCGTTGGGCCTGACCGCTCGCGTATATTCCACTTCAACCTCGGCCCTTTCTTCCTTAATCTGATACAAAAGCAAATTTATGGCTCTAACTATGTCCATAGGTTCAAAACCTGCTATGACAGAAGGCACCTTAAAATCTTTCTGCAAGAAACTATAAGCATTAGAACCTAAAATGACACTAACGTGCCCCGGCAATATAAATCCCGAAATTTTATTCGTTTTATCGCTCAAAACTAATTTAAGCGCCGGGGGAACGAGTTTAAAAAGAGGCGCGACATAAAAATTCTCTACTTTTCTCTCTCTTGCAATAATTACGGTTTGTGCTATAAGCGGCGCCGTCGTCTCAAAACCAACTCCTGCGAAAACAACGTTTTTCCCTTTTTCTTTTTCGCTGATTTTCAAAGCATCCAAAGGAGAGTAAACTACCTCCACCCTGCCCCTTTCTTTCCTAATATCATATAAACTTTCACCGCCTGAGCCCTTAACCTTCATCATATCGCCAAAAGTGGTCATTACCACGTCCTTTATGCGGGAAATCTCCAAAATCCTATCAATGTCTCCCTGAGAAGTCACGCATACCGGACAACCCGGCCCTGAAAGCATCCTGATATTTTTCGGCAGCATTGAGCGAATCCCGCTCGCCGCTATCGCCATCGTGTGAGTACCGCAAACCTCCATAAAATTTATAGTTTTCATTCTTGTTTTTTCAATTTCAGAGGCAAGGGTTTTCATTTCCTCAAAAACCTTTCTGGAAAACTTTTTTCCACTCCAAACAGAAGGTGAAAAAATTCTTTTCATATCAGTCGGCATAGATTTCCTCAAATATTTTAATCGTTTCCAACGCTTGCCGCTCATCAACTCTTTCTATGGCAAAACCAGCGTGAACAAGAACATAATCGCCTATTTTGGCTTCCGGCAGCAAATCCATGGCCACGTCTCTTGTGACTCCGTTAAAATTAACCTTCGCCAGTTTTTTGTTTAGCGAGATTATCTTTCCGGGAATGGCAAGACACATATTCCCTCCTCATAATAAAATTCAAAGCCTTTTTAGAGCAAACTCCCTTCAGACTTTCCCTGACGCAAATATATTATATCAAATTAAAAAATCCTTAGTAGTCGGGAGAAATTTTATAATTTGAATTCAAACTAAAATATATTTTTGCTATACTATATAATTTGAGAAAGCACCGTTTTCTGTGGTTGGGTGGCAGAGCGGTCAAATGCACTGGTCTGTAAAACCAGCGGACTTTGTCCTTCGTAGGTTCGAATCCTACCCCAACCATACCGGATTTTATTATTTCCTGCTATCTTCCAACTATATTTCATTCCTATCAAGGGAAGGGTGGCCGAGCGGTTGAAGGCGCAGACCTGGAGAGTCTGTAGGCTCCAAAAGGGCCTCGAGGGTTCGAATCCCTCCCCTTCCGCCACTACGACGTTGGCGGACAAGTTCCGTTTGTTATTTCATCTCGCAAAGAAGCGGAAACAACAATTTGTTTCCGCGTGATGATACCTACTATTAGAGGTTCGCCCGCTAAACTCAGCGGGCGGTCGCCGAGTTGGCGACCGAATCCCTCCCTCTCCGTTTGTTATCACTTTTGGACAAAACCCGAACTTTCTTTGAAGAAAATCCTGACATTAACTTTTAATTGTCGTCCAGGTTTTTTTGGCGAACGGGCATTATATTTTTTAGTCACTCTTGCCCCACCATATCAGTGCGCGGTTGACAATAAGAAATTCACTTAATGATTTTTGTGGACAACAAGGAATTAAATTGTGTATTATACTAGTAGTGATAGACGTTGGATTATAGAAAAGTTATTGTATTTTAATACAAATACTATCATACCACAATGTCAACTGAAAAATCAACAATAGGGAAAAACATAAAGAAATTGCGAAATAAAAAGGGAATATCGCAAGATAAGCTGTCTAAATTGGCGGATATTTCGCATAATACGATAATAAAGATTGAATCAGGGGCAATTCAAAGCCCGACAATGGACACTGCCCATAAAATCGCCAAAGCATTAGGTGTTAGTTTAGATGATTTGATGAAGTAAAAATATGGTAAAACAACAAGATATATTACAGTTATTTCGAAGAATCAAGATTGATCCGTCTTGGGCTTTTGCTGACAAAACAAGAAAAGATACCGCCTACATTACGCACGGATATCATCGCTACCCCGCAAAGTTTATTCCTCAAATTGTTTCCAGATTAGTTGAAAAATATACAAAAAAAGGCGATTTAGTCGTTGATCCGTTTGGTGGTTGCGGAACAACGCTTGTTGAGTCAAAAGTTATGTGCAGGCCATCAATTGGAGTAGATATAAACCCTGTCGCAGTTTTGATGACAAAGGCAAAGAAAACTCCGATTGAGCCAAGAAAAATTGAAGAGCAGTTTTTAAAATTAAAAGAAAAAATTGATTCGTTTAACAAAAATACAGAGGTTAAAGCGCCCGAGCATGAAAGGATTGATTATTGGTTTAAGCCGGAAGAAAAAAGAAAACTTGCTTTTCTTTTTTATGAAATTGCAAAAATAAAAGATCAGGACGTGCGAGATTTTTTCTATTGTGGGTTCTCAAACATCCTTAAAAACTGCTCAATTTGGCTTCAAAAAAGTAATAAGCCTACAAGAGATTTAAAGAAAAAACCGGCCGATCCATTTATTGTTTTTTCGCGCCAAGTTAAATCTATGCTTCAGGGAAATACTGATTTTTTTAATCTTTTACAAGAGAAAAACTATTTAAAAACCCTTTGCGATGTTTATTGCACTGACGCAAGAAAAATACCTGCAAAACCTAACTCCGTTAGTTTGATCGTTACATCGCCGCCTTATGTTACCTCGTATGAATATGCTGATTTACATCAACTCACCGCTCTTTGGTTTGAATACACAAAAGATTTGAGCGATTTTAGAAAAAGATTTATCGGCACTGCATATCATGGTAAAAAAGAACTTGTTTTAAACAGCGAAATTGCGGAAAACATAAAAGCGGAATTGTTGGAGAAAGACAAAAAAACAGCAGAGGAAGTCGCGACATATTTTAGTGAAATGAATCAAGTTTTTGAAGAAATGAAGCGAATCTTAAAAAAGGGCGGACGAACTTGTATAGTGATTGGTGACACAAGTTTAAAAGGGGTAGAAATTTTGAACGCGGAGGTATTTGTTGAACAATTACAAAACCTTGGCTTTAAGATTGATGATATTATAAAGCGAGAAATTCCCTCAAAAAATCTACCTTCAACAAGGGATAAAAAAACAGGTCGTTTTGCGAAAGCAACGGATAAGAAAAAAGTTTTTGCTTATCCAACAGAATACATTTTAATTATGCAAAAGATATGATAACACAAGATGTTATAAAATTGTATGAAAAATATAAAAAGAGATATGGCAATAATGCATACATGCACATTTCTGAAATATTAGCCGAAGCAAAAAAAATTCATTATCATGATTTTTTGAAAAATCCTACTCCAAGGAATGATCATGAACAATCTTGGAAGGGATTTAAAGGAAATGCGTTAGGTTTTCATATTCCAGATGTTGATTTGGTTATTTATAATCCCAAAAATTTTAAAGTCATAGCGGTTTTATCAAGCAAATCAACTTTACGGGAAAGAATTGCACAGTCGGGCTATTGGAATATTAAAATTAAAAATTATAATTTAACAAAGCATATCAAAGTGTTTTTTGTTTCACCAGATGAAGACGGAAATTTTAGAGTAGATAAGCCTATGAATAAAAGTAGAGCAATAGTTGAAGTTGATTTAGATGGAGCA
>CALEIX010000265.1 GCA_937898825.1 uncultured Elusimicrobia bacterium
TAATGATACGGCGACCACCGAGATCTACACCGTCTAATTCGTCGGCAGCGTCAGATGTGTATAAGAGACAGGGTTGGTGTTCTTTTCACATTGTCGTCTTTGAATGAGAGTTCTATATCTTATACTGTTTCAAAGATTCTGGATGATCTCTCACCAGATATTGCCGGATTAAATTTTGCACGTGGCAATTTGCCTTTGGGAGTTAATCCTCCCGATATATCAGTTTACATAGCCGTTTATAACCGAATTCTGGATTGGTTGGATGAGAACAAGCGGAAGTCGAAGAATTTTTATTATGAATTCTATCGTGCTTACAAAACTCAAATATTCAATTACATTTCAAAAATATCGGCTGGTGCGAGTTATCCTTTACCATGTTTTGCCGGGAATTTAAGCCTTGTGATAGACAGCTCTTTGAACGTTTTTCCCTGCGAAGTTTTGAGAAGGAAGATGGGCAACCTGAGAGATTGTAATTATGATTTGAAAAAACTTTTGTTTTCTGCTGCAGCGAATGAAACGAGAGAATACATCCGGGACAGAAAATGTTCCTGCACCCACGAATGTAATTTACAAATTAACTCTTTTTTTAATTTTCCATCGGTTGTCAGATTGTTTTTTGAAACAGTTTTTAACAAATTTTCACGAGGGAAAAGGCTTGAGTCGGCTGCTTTGCCGAATTCAAGGAGAGCGATATGAGAGTGGCTTTGATTCATGCTCCGTTTCATCATAGAAAGTTTTCAGAGAATCTGAAAGTTGTTGATGAAGAATTCACCTTGTCTCCACCCATAGTTTTAGCTTATGTTGCTTCCATTCTTGAAAAAGCCGGGCATGAAGTTATTTTGGTTGATGCGCATGTCTTAAATCTGTCCAAAGAAGAAACTCTGAAAAAAATAGAGAAATACAATCCTGATATTCTGGGTTTCAGGCTTGATACCTACAGCTTTCAGGAAACTCTCGAATGGATAAGGTTTTTCAAGGTCAAAACGGGAAAGCCGATTCTGGGCGGCGGCATCAATTTTTCCATTTATCCACGAGAAACAATGTCCCATAGAGAGATAGATTACGGATTGATAGGCGAAGCGATTGAAACCCTTCCGGTTTTTTTGAATTATTTCCCGGATACTGGCCGATATCCCTTTGTTCCAGGCTTATGCTGGCGCGACAAGGATGGAAAAACAATAATCAATCCTGTTTCTGGAAGGCGTGTATCTTTTGACGATTACCCGTTTCCCGCCAGGCATCTTTTGCCAAATTATCTTTATCATTCCTTTGTTTCGCAAAGGAAAAATTTTACTATAATGCTTGCATCCACGGGTTGCCCTTACAGATGCAAATTTTGTGCCATAGCTGCTTTGAAGCACTGGCGGCAGAGAAGTGCAGAAAAAGTTATTAGGGAAATAGAGCAATGCTATTATGACTATGGAATAAGAGAAATAGATTTTTTTGACGCCACGTTCTTTGCCGATCGGAGATGGTCTTTGGAATTTTGCGAGAGGTTGTCCAGACTTAAGTTGGATATCGTTTGGACGGCTCGTTCCCGCGTGGATGTGGTTGACGAAGAAGTGCTTATGAAAGCTTCGAAGGCTGGATGCAGAATGATATTCTGGGGCATAGAATCCGTCTCCCCTGAAGTCCTGAATAATATTAAAAAAGACATACACCCCGAACAAACCGTTAAGGCGGTTAAGATGGCGAAAAGATTCGGGATCAGGAACCTGGGTTTTTTGATGGTGGGTAATCCCGGAGACGATGAAAAGTCAGTGAAAAAAACTGTGGATTTCGCCAAGCATTTGGATTTGGACTATGTGCAAATATGTCGGACCGTGCCCAAACCTGCAACGGAGTTACATAAAGAGTTGGTAAGGAAAAGCGGCCGCGATTACTGGAGGGACTTTGTATTACTCAAATCCCCGGGAAGGAGAATTCCTGCTTTGCCGGCCGGAATGTCACAGTCTGAAGTTGAAAAATGCCTGAAAAAGGCCTATTTCAATTTTTATTTCAGGCCTTCTTATATACTGAGGATAATTTCTCGCGTAAGGTCATTGGCCGAGCTGTTCAGGTATTCGGTGGTAGGTTTGAAGATGCTCCTCAATTATTTCGTTTCTGACGTTGAAGCTAATGTTCCTGCCACTGCAAAAAAAACATATACTGAAACAGGCGGCAAGAAAATTTTTGTCGTGATTCCTTCTTACAATGAGAAAGAAAATGTCGTCGAGCTGATGAAAAAAATAATATGTGCGTATCCCGAAGCCAATATAATAATAGTTGACAGTTCCGACGACGAAACTGTGGATGAAATTGGAAGATTTGCTTCATTGTATCCGCAAGTGACCGTTTTGCATTCTGAAAAAACAATGTCAGGTAATGAAAGAGGAAGGGCTGTGCGCGTGGGTTTCGGGGAGGCTCTCAGACGGGGAGCTGATTTGATTGTCGAAATGGACGCCGATTTATCCCACAATCCCCGGCATCTTTCAGAACTTGTCGCTGCCGCTTCGGACTCAGACATAATAATAGGTTCAAGGTATATTCATTTTGGCGGAGAAATTGGAAGATCTTTCGTAAGAATTTTTCTGGGGTATTTGGCCAATCTTTATGTAAAATACAGTTTAGGCATAAAAGATGTGTATGACTGCACTTCTGGTTACAGGTGTTTCAGGAGGGAGTCCCTGGAAAAAATAGGGCTGGAATATCTCAGGTCCATTGAAGGGACGGAGACTCTTATAGAGATGCTGTATTGGGGAATTAAAAAAGGTTTAAAGGTGAAAGAAGTGCCGATATTGTATCTTGAGCGTCAGTTCGGACATTCAAAGTTTAGTCTTTCAACCGTTTTAATGAGCTTGAAGAGGGTTTGGGATTTGAGGAGAAGTGGAGCATGAAGGTTATTTCCAAGATAGGTGCCTTGAAGGATTTTGTCTCGGTCAGATTTTTTAATCGCAGAGTACCGCTGGCCGTGAGAATGGAAATTACCAATAGATGTCCGAACAGATGCTGTTACTGCAATGTCTGGAACATAAAAGCGGAAGACCCTCCGAAGGAAAAAATATTTTCGATTCTTGAGCAGTTAAAGAGATTGGGCACGAAAAAAATATCTTTCAGTGGCGGAGAGCCTTTGCTCAGAAGCGATGTGGGGGAAATAATCGACTATTGCAAGAGTCTGGGTATTTCCCCGGAAATGAATTCGAGGGGTTTTCGCATAAAGGATAAAATTGAAGAGGTAAAAAACCTGGATTTGTTGAAAATCAGTATCGATGGACCGCAGGATATTCACGATTTTCTGTCAAAAAGAAAAGGTTCATACCGAGAATGCCTGGAAGCGATAAAATTGGCTAAAGATAATGGTATAAGGGTCAGTATGGCTACCACGATAACGAAATATAATATCGGACATTTACGTTTTTTGTTGGAACTGGCCAGGGAAAACGAAATTAAAATAGCTTTTCAACCTTTGAAGCCTATGTATCGCGGGGTGGGAGCTGAAAAAATGAAAGATTTGTTCCCTCCGCGAGATGAATACAAGAGGCAAATAAAGGAATTAATGAGGCTTAAAAAAGGAAGATATTCAAAATATATGAGGAATTCGCTCATAGGCCTAAAACATATATACAATTGGCCTAATTACCCCGAGCTGAAATGCTCCGCAGGGAAGCTTTTCTGCATAATAGACACCGACGGAACTTTTTATCCTTGCGACAGAATTACCTATGATTCTAAACTGCCCAATTGTTTTGAAAGTGGAGTTGAAAAATGTCTTAATTCTGTGCCTGCAGTGCGTTGCGGCGGATGCGGTTTCTGCGGTTCTCTGGAATTGAATTTTCTCTACAATCTTAAATTGCAAACATTAAAAGAAGTCTTATGGGTGATAAAATAATCGGTTTAGCCAAAAAACTGCTGCCCTGGTCCGTTACCATAATTATGCTGGGTATTTTATCCGCTAAACTGGATTGGGGCTCTTTAACCAATGTATTTGGGAAAGCGGATTGGCGTGCCCTGGCGTTTGCTTTGTTTCTTTCGCTTTTTTATCATTTTTACGTTTCCGTCAAAAAATACAAGTATTTGCTTGAGTTTTTCGGGATTCGCCTTTCGGACGAAGAAGCCCGGCTGATAAAAGTGGGAAGTATGCCGGTAAAAGCCGTCGCGCCCTACAAAGCCGGGGAATTTCTAAGGGCAGTCTATCTCAAAAGGAATCACGATGTTTCATACAAAAAGGGGATATTTTTAATAGTCTCGGGTTATGCCACCAGACTCCCCGTCCTTCTTATTGTTTCATTGACGGGGATATTTGCGTTTCATTTTGAATTGAAAAGTTATTTTTCAACGGCGGTTGTCGCTTTTCTTCCTATATTGTCTTTTCTCCTGAAAGAAAAATACCGTCCGTTAGTTTTTTATTCTGTGTTAGGAGAGTTGTTTTTGTTAGCCAATTACGCCGTAGTTTTCAAAGCTTTCAGCTTGCCGCTTTCCGCAAATGAAATTTTGATGTGGACGCCTTTGGTATTGATATTAACCGGCTTACCCGTTAGTGTTATGGGAATAGGAGTCAGGGAAGTCGCAATAACCTCTTTCTTCATGTCCGTGACGGATTTTAATACTGCCCTTTCCAGCGCTTTAACGCTTTCCTTCACCGAAAGCGTGGCTCCTTTGATTATCTCAACATTGTTTTTTTGGAGGTTTATATCAAGAATAAAAAAAGATGAGAACAAAGCGGAGAATTTCAATCCCGGGCGATATCTTCAGAGAAGAGAAAAGAATGTACTTACCGCCTACCGTTTAAAAAAACGCGCCAGTGAGGTTGAGCGCGCAATACGCAAGTATGCGGGTTCAAAAAAAATAAGGGTTCTGGATATAGGAGCGGCCGACGGTTTCATTCTGGATTACCTGAAAAAAAGGGTGAATATGGAAAGAGCCGTGGGGGTGGAATTGTTCGAAGAGCTGATAAAATTCAAAAAATCAGACGAAATAGAATTAATCCGTGGAAAGGCTGAAAATTTACCTTTTGGAAGGGATGAATTCGACGTGGCTTTGATTTGTTCCGTTATAGAGCATGTGGAAGATGCCGACAGGACGCTGGAGGAAGCGCACAGGGTGATTAAACAGGGTGGATATTTGATTTTAACCAGCGTTAACGGTATTCTTGACAGGTTGGCGTCTCTTTTCGGCATAAAGCCAGACGATCATTTGAGAACATATACCCTGAAGGAATTGGGAGAAACCCTCTCCAGGCATAAGTTCGAAGTTATGGAAAAAACCAGTTTTGGTCCGCTTTTTTACAATATAACGGTAGCGAAGAAATTGTAAAATATTTAAATGAAAAGAGGTGATGTTATGAAAAAATACTGTTTGCTTTTGTTTTTTCTCCCGCTATTCTCGCTCTCATCGTTTGCTGAAAGCGTTACGGATTATCTTTCTCTTCTTAAGAGTACGGATTCAGTGACTCGTATGAGAGCCGCGCAGACTGTCGGAAATAAGAAGATGAAAAAGGCTGTTCCTGCTCTTATTTCCTTGCTGGGAGACGAGTCGCCCGGAGTAGTGATTAACGCGATTGTTTCCTTAGGAATGCTGAGAGACGTCAGTTCAGTCAAACCTTTAATTGAAGCCGTAGAAAAGAGCACTTATACGGCCGTGAAGATAATGGGCGCGCAAACCCTTGGTTATTTCAGGGATAAAAAGGTTTTGAATTTGCTTAGAAAACTGGCAGATTCTGAAAACCCAATGCTAAGAGCAGCGGCTTGCCGTTCACTTGGAAGGGTTGGCGATGAACACGATGTTGATAAACTGATGGAAAAGGCGGAAAAAGACGACAGTGATTTGGTGAAAAAAGTAGCGGTTGACACGCTCGGCGAAATGGCGGAGATGAAGAACGTAAAAAAGAAGAGAAAGGCGATAGAAGAAGTAATTAAGAGAGCCGCCAAAAGCAAAAAAGAGAAGATCAAAAGGTCCGCGGAGAAAGCCCTGAAAAGGTTGAGAAGAGAAAAACAAAAGTGAAATACCTTTCAAGAGTTGACAAAAGCGTGCTCCTTTTGATTTTGTTTCTGGTAAGTTTTCTTGTTTATCTGCCAGCCCTGAATGCCCCTTTTTTCTGGGATGACTATATATCCATACCGGAAATACAGCCTTACAGGGGCATAGAGCATACAGAATCCAGACCTTTGCGAATTTTTTCTTTTTTTCTGGATTCTTATTTGTGGAGAGGCAATAGCGCGGGTTATCATTTCACCAACCTGCTGCTTAATTCTCTGGCAATAATTTTGGCTTTTTTTTTCGTCAACTTTTTTTTAAAGCACGAACTTAAATCTTTTTTTGTGACTCTGTTGTTCGCTTTGCATCCCATACACACGGAAACCGTCATATGGGTTAAAAACAGAACGGAAATTCTTTTTTTCATATTTTTTGCGTTGAGTTTTTTAACTTACAGGAAAAATTTTCTTTTGTCTTTCTTTTCTTTTATTCTCTGTGCTCTCGCCAAAGAGACAAGCGTAATTTTCCCTTTGCTGTTGACTTTGCACATTCATTTTTTTGAAAAGAAGAAAAAACATTTGCCCACTCTTCCTTTTTACCTCATAGCATTTCTAAGAGCCGTTTACAGTATCGGGCGCGCGGGGGAAATAGTGGGTCGCGGGGTTTTGCCCGATTTTTCCTCCCACATCGCATTGATAATTAACACGTTCGCTTTTTATCTTGAAAAGTTAGTCTTCCCTTTACGGCTTTTGGTGGATTGGAGCCCCGATATGTCTTTTTCAGTGCTTTCCATTTTAATATGCTTTGTTTTTGCCGCATTGATTTTTTTTCGCAAGGCGGACTTGAAAACGCGTTTTTTCTTCATATTGCTCTTCCTCGCTATTCTGCCTTATTCCAATATAATTTTTATCGCCGGAAGGCCGCTGGGCGAACAAAGAATGTATTTTCCAAGTCTCGTTTTCATTATGCTTGCTTTCACACTCGTCGATTCCATCTTAAGAAAAGAAGTTTTCAAATATTCATTATTGTTTGTAGTTCTGCTTTCCTACGGCGGTAGAACGTACCTCAGGGCACTGGAATGGAAAAACCCGGTCTTATTGTGGAAACAGGCCGAAAAATATTATCCCGATTCACCCAGAATAAAGCACAATCTCGGGGGGATTTTTTATGAAAAAGGCGATTATGAACGCGCCAAAATGTATTATCTCCGGGCACTGGGAAAAAGCGCCGATGAAAGCGGATACTATCTTTCATTGCATAATTTGGCGCTTATTTACATGAAGGAAAACGATTTTGAAAACGCGGAAAAGACATTCGAAGCCGTGTTGAAAAAAGGGCCTGGAAATCCCGCCGTTTTGTACAATGCGGGGCTTTTGTTCTTGAAAGAAAAAAAATATGAGAAAGCGGTTCATTATTTTGAGAGGGTCAGAAAACTCTTGCCGGAAAATATGCAGGTTTACAATAATCTGGCGGTGGCTTACATGTTTTCGGGGAAGAGTGAAAAAGCGGCGAGTGTTTTGGAGGAAGCCATTGGAATTGCTCCAGAGTATGAAAAAGGCAGGTACAATCTCATAGTGATTTACAAAAAATCGGGAAAGAGAAAGGCTGCTTTGACCGAAGCTGAAAAAGCGCTTGAGGTATTTCCGAATCATCCCGTATTTCTGAAACTTTATCAGGAATTGAAAAGCTGAAGGCAGGATATGAAAGAGACTTTAAGAGAGCACAAAAAAAGAATCTTTTTTCTGGTCATTCTCATTTTCCTTTGTTACGCCAATACCGCCAGAAACGGCTTCGTCTGGGATGACGATGATTATATAACCAGGAACGAACAGATAATGAACCTGAAAAATATACCCGGTTTTTTTCGATTTACGAAGGACAAGCCATATAGACCCATGAGACTTTTGACTTTTGCGCTTGAGTACTCTGTTTTCGGACTAAACCCCGCTCCGTATCATCTGGACAATGCTTTTATTCACGTTGCCAATTGTATTTTCCTCTTTCTGATACTATTGGTTGTGTTCAAAAATACAGAGTTGGCTTTTTATTCCGCTCTTATTTTCGGCGTATATCCTGCCTGGAACGAAGCGGTGGTATGGATTAAAAACCGTTCCACCCTTTTGGCAGGTTTCTTTTTGCTTTCTGCGTTCTATTTCTACATCAGGAAGAAAAATTTGCTTTCGCTTATCGCTTTTGTGCTTGGGTTGCTTAGCAAAGAAATAGTGATAGCCCTGCCTTTCATATTAACGTCTTATTCTTTTCTGTTTGAAAAGAACGCTAAGAAGCGGAATCTTCTCCCTTTTTGGATAATCGGAGCTGGCTGGATGGTCCTTTTGTTTTCCCTTTACGGAGGAAAAGTGGGAGTGTATTCGCCCGGGGAGGGCTTCTTTTTCAGTCTGAAGATTATTTTCAGGTTTTTAGTGATACTTGTGTTCCCGTTTAAGTTAAACGCCGAAAGGCAGGTGAAATTTCCAGGAAGCATATTTGACGTTGAGGTTCTAATTTCTTTCACAATTGCGGTCGTAGGGCTTTGGTGGCTTTACTTCCGGGGAAGAAGGGATAACAAGGTGTCTTTCGCAGTTCTCTGGGTGTTTTTCAGTATTTTCCCGACCGCAAATCCCGGAGTAGTGGCCGGAAGACCGCTTGCCGAACACCGGTTGTATCTGGCCGGGGCCGGTTTTTCGGTTTTGGTTTACCTGCTTTTTGGGCGCAAGAAGACGCTTCTTTACCTTTTGCTGCCGGCATTTTTTATAATGTCTTTTTCGAGAAATTCAGATTGGAAGGATGGCTATACTTTTTGGAAGGCGACTGTAAAGGCCTCCCCGCTTTCCCCCAGGGCTAACACGAATTTGGCCATAAGCGAGAAAATAAAGGGGGAAACGTTGAAAGCCGAAAAACATTTCAGGAAAGCGCTGAAATCAGAACCGGGATATACCAGTGCCATCTGCGGTCTTTTTGAAATCCTTGCTGAAAAGGGGAGAGAGAAGGAAGCTGAGGAACTGGTTTTGAACGCTCTGAAAAAACAACCCTCGGAGGTAAACTTGTACAAAACGCTGATTGATTTTTATATAAAGAAAAACAGGACCAGAGAAGCCAGGTCTTTGTGCAAAAAAGCCGCCAATCTTATTGAGGTCGGCGTCGGAGACATTGACGATTATCTGCCCATAGCCGTGCAATCTTTCAAACTGAATTTATTCGGCGAAGCAAAGACAATATTCAAAAGGGCCTGGCGCCAAAAGCCATGGAGCGTTTATGTGCTCAATAATCTTGCCTCGGTTTATCATGCCGAGAAAAAACATAAGCTGGCTGAAAAATACTATAAACTCGCTATAAAAAAAGAGCCCGAAAATCCCGTGTACCATTATAATTTGGGCAATCTTTATTACGCGATGAACGAAAAGAAGAAAGCTATTTCGGAATATGAAAAAGCCATAGACCTCGACGCCGGTTATTCGGACGCCTGGTATAATGTGGGCTACGTCTATAAGGAGATCGGGGAGAAGAAAAAGGCGGAGTCCTGCTTTGAAAAGGTCAGGGAACTGGAGGGTTTTTTTCCGCAGGGCCGCATTTAAATTTTAAAGGGACTTGACAAGTCAATATAATCTGCTATACTATATCCAGTGCTTTTTAAGTGCCAAACGATAATGGCAAACCCGCCGCAAGGCGGGGGCGCAAAGTCATGATCCGCATTGTGCGGAGGTCAGGTTGCCGAAGATAGAATTGGGTATAGGGTATAGGGTGTAGGCCTTGTGCCCGGGTGCCTGGAAAATAAAAGGATTTTGGCCGTTTCGGCTGTCTTCGGGATATAACAACCGGATGAGAGAGCCGAAGCGGTTTTTTTTAGGGCGCAAAGGACGCGAAAGAAGCGCGAAAGCGCGAAAGTGCGAAAGTGCGAAAGTGCGAAAGTGCGAAAGTGCGAAGGTGCGAAGGGGACAAATATGGGAGAGTATAAAAATCTTATTATATTTCAGAAAGCGGATGACTTAGCTTTTAGGATTTATAAAATTACTGAGAGATTTCCCAAGCATGAAATTTTGGGCTTGACTTCACAAATAAGGAG
>CALEIX010000266.1 GCA_937898825.1 uncultured Elusimicrobia bacterium
CTCTCGGCCACAGTGCCAAACCTTTCACCGGAAAAAACAAATTCGTCGAAAGTATGCACTTGCGCCACTTTCCGTCCTTAAAAACCCCGAAAAGTATTTCCTGGTAGCCGTCCGGTTTAAAACCTTTGTCACTCACATCTCCAATGACAAAAGGCGTTATTTCCTCAAATCCCCTGTCGGAGGATTGGAAAATAGTCCTGGCATTGATGGAACCGTCTTTTTCATAAAGAATCCGCAGATTTTTGTTGTCGTTGAAAAATATCAATTCGTTTCCATCGTCATTGTTTATATCCACTGCAAATGCAAACTGGGGGAATAATGGGATGTCCGACCGCGCCGGTTTAGCGTGATAAACCTCCGATGACAAATCTTCGGGATTATCTTCGATGCTTAAAACGATTTTTGTCGTAATTTCAATTTTATACTTGCTTCCGTCAAATCCCTTCAATCCCGCCCATGCAATTAACTTGCGCTTCATCAAAAACAAGTTAGTCGCCGAATATAATTCCCCTCCCATGGGATAATTGAAATTCAGTGAATCTATATCCTGTTGAAAGCCCTTCGCAAACCCTTTTTTAACAAAATTATATATTTTGACCGATCCACTCACGGGAGTATAAACATATGTTTCAAGACTTCTGAAGACTTTCCGGTCCGCCTCGAGTTCCAGCAAGGCGTAATCCATGGACCTTAAAAAGAATTTTCCGTTTCCAGCGGCGGAAGGGACAAAATCCCCGTCAATCTCGGGAACCGGCGATTCTTCGTCCTCGACAGCGAAATTCGGCTCTTCTTTTTCACGACCTCTTTCTTTTATCAAAATCCTGCTTCCTTCCGTCCAAACCGCAAAATTGCCGTCATAAGCGGAGGTTTTTGAAGGGTGGTAATTCCATAGAACCGAAGTTATGGGGCGTTCGACGTAAGAAGAAATTTTTTCGGTAACTATCATGGGAGAACGGTTCAGCAGCGAAACTTCGCCGTCTTCCATCCTGCCGAAAACCGAAACTCCTGTAATTTTCAGGTCCTCCGGAGAAACAAGATTCCTTAACGCGTAAATCGTCGAACCTTCTTTCCATAAAAACCACAAGGAAACGAGTGAAATCATGAATGACAGGAGAATTCTCTTCCTGACATATTTCTTTTCTTTCCACGCAATTTTCTCTTTTCCGAGATCGGTGGTCAGGCAGAACAGTCCTTCTCCCATTTTTATCCTGTCACCCGTTTTCACATATTTCACTTCCTCTTCTATATTTTCCTTCCCCAGACTGAATCTTATTGACCCATGAATCATTTCAGGTTTTATCCCCATTGCCTTCAGCACATGAGAGGGTTCTAAAGACCCTGAAGTACACGCAGAACCGGATGAGACTGCTACTGTCTCTTATAC
>CALEIX010000267.1 GCA_937898825.1 uncultured Elusimicrobia bacterium
CCACCTAGATCTACACCGTCTAATTCGTCGGCAGCGTCAGATGTGTATAAGAGACAGGGCGCCCGCTGCGTTTGCGAGTTCGCCCGCCCTGTTTTTATCTCACAGCCGGGCTCTCAAAGATGATTCAGGACCAATACGTGGCGGATATAATAGCCACCTTTGGTCAGATTAACATGATTGGCGGGGAACTGGAGCGATAAACGATGAACGAAACGCTCAAGAAAAAAGCTGCGAAACTACTCCCGCGATATCCCTCTAAACGCGCCTGCCTTCTTCCTCTTCTTGAAGAGACTCAAAAAGCGCGCGGCTGGATAAGCGCCGAATCCATAAAAGATATCGCCGAACTTCTGGATGTGCCTGAAATAGAGGTAAAATCAACAGCCTCTTTTTACACAATGCTTAGCAGAAGCCCGGGCGGAAAGTATCACCTGCAGATATGCCGAAACATTTCCTGCAAAATGGCGCAATCGGAAAAAATAATCGAAGCGGTTAAAAACAAGTTGCAAATCAAGGAAAATGAGACCACAGAAGACGGTCTCTTCAGTTTAACTCTGGTGGAATGCCTCGGCGCTTGCGGCAACGCCCCTGTCGTCCGAATAAACGAGACATACTACGAAAACGTTTCGCCGGAAAAGGTTTTGAAAATTATTGACGATTTGAAAAACAAAAAATGAACGCAATTCTCTTGAAACATACTTGCTTGACACTTTCCGAATATAGAAAAAGCGGCGGTTTGGCTGCTGTAAAAAAAGCGCTGCATATGCAACCCTCGCAAATAACTGAAGAAGTGATAAAGTCAAATTTAAGAGGCAGAGGCGGGGCGGGATTTCCAACCGGAAAGAAATGGTCCTTTATTCCGAAAGGAGAAGGCGAAAAGTACATGGTAATAAACGCCGATGAGGGAGAACCCGGAACTTTTAAGGATAGGGAAATAATTAACAGAAATCCATACCTTCTAATAGAAGGAATTATTATTTCATCGTTTGCCGTAGGCGCCGAAAAGGCATACATTTACATAAGAGGAGAGTTCGCCCTTGAGGCTGTCTCTTATACACATCTCCGAGCCCACGAGACCTCTCTACATCTCGTATGCCGTCTTCTGCTTGAAA
>CALEIX010000268.1 GCA_937898825.1 uncultured Elusimicrobia bacterium
GGCGGGCTTTATTGAGTTTCTTTTAAAAGCTTTTTGAATGTCCTGAGAAATTTTTTTTCCGGGAAAGACGCGTCAAATTCTGAAAGCCGCTTTTCGATGTAGGATTCGTCCGTCCGATTTTTGAGGAGCACGTTTTTCACATCTTCTGTGTCTCGCGGCCTGCCTGAAAAGATTTTATGTATAATTAAATCTTCGGGAGAAGCGAACGCGACTTCAACCCCTTCCATCGTAATTTTTTTAGCTCTTTTCACGGCTTCTTTTTCGTAGGGAGTGAATGAAAAAATAAAATCCACCCGTATTCCGGTTTTTTCTTCAATGACGGGAAGAACCATCGTTCTGGACGTGAATTCTTCTATATTCTTAATCAGGGGTTTCAGTCCGATTGAGCGCGCTGTTTCAAGTATGTCTTTCAGCCGTTCGTTCCCGCAGGCCAGCGTTATGTCTATGTCTCTTGTGAGACGCGGCTCTCCGTAAAGAAGAACGGCTTGCCCGCCTATTATCATATAAGCGATGTTTCTGGATTTGAGGGACCTCGCGATTTCACTTATTAGTTTTTTGAACATTGTTGAGTATTCTGGCAAGCTGAATGTCGGCTTGCACTCCTTCCATGCGATTTTTGGCGTTGAAGGCTTTGGTCTGGCGAAATTCTTCCCACATAGCTTCAAAAATAGCCAGGGCTTTTTCATAATCTGGTTTTTGCCCCGATATGAATTTTTTTTCGAATTTTTCAAAATATTTGAAATCCTTAATCATTTCTTCGCTTAAATTTTAGCATTTTTGGAGAAGGTGTTTGCTCGCCGGAGAATTAATCTGCTTTTTCGCGTTTCCGCTAAAGGCAGGGGTTAGCAAGCGCCTTCTTTTTTAATTATAGCTCTGATAGTTTTGAAAAGTATCACGATATCCAGCCACAACGACCAGTTTTTTACATACCAGGAATCCATGGCTATCCGAAAGTTATAATCTTTTTCGTTTCTTCCGCTTACCTGCCACAGGCCGGTTATTCCTGGGGGGAGAGCATGTATTATTTCGCTTTCCTCCCTTATGTAATTCCATTCTCGTGGAAGATATGGTCTTGGCCCTATTAGACTCATTTCACCCTTCAAAACATTTATTACCTGTGGAAGTTCGTCCAGCGAGGTTTTGCGCAAAAATCTTCCTACGGAAGTTATGCGCGGGTCATTTTTTAATTTCCAGTACTTATTCCATTCGTTTTTTGCTTTTTCATTTTCATTTAACAGTTCTTCCAATTTTTCTTCGGCGTTACTGTACATCGTGCGAAATTTATAACATTTGAAAAGTTTGCCTTTTTTACCGATTCGTTGTTGAACAAAAAAAACCGGACCCTTCGAGGTAAATTTTATTGCCGCGCTTATGAGCAGCATTAAGGGAAAAAGGAAAATAAATACGAACGCGCCAAGAAAATAGTCGATAAGTCTTTTTGTTAGATATATTAGAGGTTTAGATAAATTGTTTTGTATTTCTATTATTATCGTTTGTTCCTGAAAAAAATATCTTAGTTCCGTTTCAGTAACGGCTATTCCATCTATGTCAGGCAGGAAAAGCGTGTTTTCCACTTTATGCTGCACGTGGCTTATCAAGCTGGCCAGTCGTTTTTTATTCAGCTCCGGTTTTGCTATTATTACATCGTGTATTCCAGCCGATTTTACGTAGCGTTCAATTTGTTTTAACCCTAAATGGATTTTGATTCCGTCTATTTTTTTTGTCTTTGGGCTATCGTCGATAAAGCCAGCTACTTCATATCCTAGATTTGGCTCATTTCTTACAGCGGATAAAGCTCTTTTCGCCGCTTCGCCGGAGCCCAATATTAGTATTTTCCTTCTCATCAAACCCAGTTTATACAAAGTTCTTTTTATGAAAAGCCTTGCGAGGGGGAAAATTGGAAAAGCGAGAAGCGTCATTGTAAAAATTAGTATTCTTGAAAATTCCGGGCCTTTTTTGCTGATAAAAAGTATCGTTACTATTAAAACCAGAGAAGTGAAGACACTTTGCCACAGAAATTTTATTTCGTCCCAGAAAGCGAATCTTTTGGAATACCCGTCCTTGTAAATGAAAACTCCAATCCATATCAAGAATATCCACCAGTAGGATTTAATATCCTGATTGAAAGGAGAAAGTGTCTCGAAAATTCTGGGCAGAAAATCGCGTCTTATTAAAAAGGAAAGGTAAAATAAAAATGCGAGCGTCAATATATCGCAGGTAAAAAGCATCGCCAGACCAATCTGGTTTTTTATTCTGGGCCATTTATTCATATCATGCGTTACGGTTTTTTGTTTTTATATTATACAAGTTTTGGCGGGAAGCGTTAATTTGATATAATGAAAGTAACGAGTGTTACAATTTACGCGTTCTCGTTCAAGGAGGAGATATGAGCATAAAAGTCGGTGTGAACGGTTTTGGAAGAATAGGCAGATTGGTTGTCAGAGCGGGGTTAAACAATCCCGAAATTGATTTCATTGCTGTCAATGATTTGACTGATGCAAAGACTCTTGCACATTTGTTTAAGTACGATTCCACTTTCGGCATATATCCCGGCGAGGTTCGCGGGGAAGGTGACAATTTAGTTATAGACGGAAAAACCATAAAGGTTTTTTCAGAAAAAGACCCCTCCAGATTGCCGTGGAAGGACATTGGCGTTTCAATAGTGGTCGAGTCCACCGGAATATTCAGAGATGCCCAAAAAGCCGGTCTGCATATAAAGGCAGGCGCTAAAAAAGTGATAATTTCCGCCCCGGCCAAAGGCGAGGATGTCCTTACCGTTTGCATGGGTATCAATAATGACTTTTATGACCCTTCAAAGCACAACATAATTTCTAATGCTTCCTGCACGACCAATTGTCTTGCGCCGGTCGCAAAAGTGCTTCATGAAAATTTTGGAATAGAAACTGGTTTAATGGCCACGATTCACGCTTACACAAATGACCAGAGGATACTGGATTTCCCGCATAAGGACCTGAGAAGAGCGCGTGCTGCCGCTCTTTCAATGATACCGACAACAACGGGAGCTGCCAAGGCTATCGGTCTTGTAATACCAGAGCTTAAGGGCAAGATGAACGGAGTGGCTATAAGGGTTCCGACACCGGACGGTTCTCTTGTGGATTTGACTGTGAACGTGTCAAAAACAGTTACAAAGGATGAAATTAACAGTGCCATGAAAAAGGCTGCGGAAACCTCCCTCAAGGGAATACTTCAATACTGCGAGGACCCGATAGTCTCGCGCGATGTCGTGGGAAATTCGCACAGCAGCATTTTTGATTCACAGTTAACAGATGTGATTGGCGGCAAACTTGTAAAAGTTTTCAGCTGGTATGACAATGAATGGGGCTATTCCAAAAGAACGGTTGACCTCATCGTTTTTATGGCTGAAAAAGGCATATAATTATCCTACTGCGGCGGCCTTTACGCGGAAAAAAATTGCTATTGCTGCCGCTTGCGTCAACAAGTAAGTCTTCAAGGAGGAATTATGAAAAGGAAGGTTCTGATCATGGGAGCAGCCGGGCGGGACTTCCATAACTTCAACGTCTATTACAGGAATAATTCCGACTATAAGGTTATGGCTTTTACGGCGACTCAGATACCTGACATCGCCGGCAGAAAATACCCTTCGTTACTTTGTGGACCAGATTATCCGAACGGCATACCTATATATGACGAAAAGGATATGCCGGCACTTATAAAAGAGTTTAACATAGATGAGGTTGTTTTTTCCTACAGTGATGTGAGTTTCAATACTGTCATGGCAAAGGGTTCTATAGTGCTTGCTGCCGGCGCGGATTACTCTATGCTTAGCGCCGAGCACACGATGATAAAATCCAGGAAACCGGTTGTGGCGGTTTGCGCTGTCAGAACCGGCTGCGGCAAAAGTCAGACTTCCCGGAAAATAGCGTCATTGCTTAAGGAAATGGGGCAGAAGGTAGTAGTCATACGTCATCCAATGCCATACGGCGATCTTGAAAAGCAGATATGCCAGAGATTCGCTTCAATCAACGATATGAAGAGATACAACTGCACCATAGAAGAAATGGAAGAGTATGAGCCTCATATAGGCGAAGGGCATGTGGTTTATGCCGGCATTGACTACGGGAAAATCTTAGAAGAGGCTGAGAAGGAGGCGGATGTAATTTTGTGGGATGGTGGCAACAATGACCTGCCGTTTTACAAGCCGGACATGCACATTGTTGTTACAGATCCCCATAGACCCGGTCACGAGGAGACGTATCATCCGGGAACCACGAATCTGAGAATGGCCGATGTGGTAGTCATAAACAAAGTAGACACTGCCAGGTCCGAGGATGTGGAAAAGGTGAAGAAAAACATTATACGGATAAATCCTTCGGCGAAAATAATTAAGGCTGAATCTCCGATAGAGATTAAAGATCCCCGAAGCATAAAAGGCAAAAAGGTGTTGGTTGTTGAAGATGGTCCTACTCTCACTCATGGGGAGATGAAATATGGCGCTGGCTTTGTTGCTGCTCAAAATTACGGCGCCAGGGAAATTATTGATCCCCGTCCCTACGCTGTCGGAAGTATAAAGAGGGTTTATTCCAGGTATCCTCATTTGGAACGCATACTTCCCGCCATGGGTTATGGAAAGAAGCAGATGGAGGAACTGAGAACAACCATAAACAAATCTCCTGCTGAACTTGTGTTAATCGGCACTCCCATAAATCTTGCAGCGCATATAAACCTTAACAAACCCTCAATGCGGGTGAAATATTATCTGCGGGAAAAAAGACCTGTTTTGAAAAGCATAATTTCGGAAATGTTGCAGAAGATAAAATAGAAACAGCAGGAGAAGAAATTTATTTTGTGGAGAAAAAAATGAGCGAAAAAACGGTATTAAAACTTGCAAAAGTGCAGGACTCTGACGTGAAAGGAAAAAATATCCTTATGCGGGTAGATTATAATGTGCCTATTTCAGGCGGCGTTGTAAGTGACGACACAAGGATAAGGGCTTCGCTTAAAACTATTGAGTTTTTATTAGAGTCGGGATGCAGAATTGTCCTTATGTCTCACCTGGGCAGGCCTAAAGGAACCATAAACCCCAAGTATTCGCTTGAACCTGTAGCGAAATATCTGGCGAATATGGTAAAGGCGAAGGTGACATTTGCAAAAGATTGCGTGGGACCTGAAACTGACCAGGTTGTGTCGGCGGCTGATAAAGGAGAGATAGTTTTGCTTGAAAATTTAAGGTTTTATCCAGAAGAGGAAAAAAATGATGAGGACTTCGCCAAAAAACTTTCGTCTTACGGGGAATTTTTTGTTCAGGAGGCGTTCGGCGCTCTTCACCGTGCACACGCTTCCACAGCGCAGATTCCCAGGTTTTTACCTGGAGCCATAGGTTATCTTG
Source organism: uncultured Elusimicrobia bacterium (assembly GCA_937898825.1). Lineage (GTDB taxonomy): Bacteria > Elusimicrobiota > Elusimicrobia > Elusimicrobiales > UBA9959 > CALEIX01. The sequence goes on from CALEIX010000268.1 coordinate 5,369, forward strand.
TTCAAAAAGAACTGGAATTTTTGGACAGGACCATAATAGGGCCTCAAAGACCCTTCTTTGCCGTAATAGGTGGTGCCAAGGTTTCAGACAAAATAAATGTGCTTAACAGCTTGCTTGAAAAAGTTGACGGCATGCTTATAGGCGGCGCTATGGCGTACACCTTTTTGGCCGCCCAGCATACCAACATAGGTAATTCAAAGATTGAAGAGGATAAAATCGAGGAGGCGCGGAAAATAATATTGAAGGCGTTTAAAAACAATGTGGAGTTTATGCTTCCAGCCGACCATCTGGTAGTTAAAGATATAGAGCTAGGGACTCCTAAAGAATTTACTCAGTCCATGGCCATAGGTGACGGCTGGATAGGGGTGGATATAGGTCCAAGAACCGAGGCGATTTTTCTTGAAAAAATAAAGCTTGCCAAGACCATATTCTGGAACGGGCCCATGGGAATTTTTGAAAGGGAAGAATACGCTCACGGAACGCTTCTTCTCGCAAATGCCCTTAAAGAAGCAACCCATTTAGGTGCGAAAACCATACTTGGAGGGGGAGACACCCTTTCGGCGATAAAGAAGGCCGACATACCGCAGGAAGCCTTTTCACACTGCTCCGGAGCAGTGTGAAAAGGCTTCCTGCGGTATGTCGGCCT
>CALEIX010000269.1 GCA_937898825.1 uncultured Elusimicrobia bacterium
GTATGCTCACTCTTCATTCCTTGTTTCGCTCCAAAATTAACTCTGCCAAACTATCAAATATTTATTGGACAGAGCATCATAAACCATGAAGCCAAAAATTTATTTTAAGACTGTGGGTTGTCGCATCAACCAGATTGAAACGCAAAGCATAAGGGAAAAAGTGCAAATGGGAGGCTTTGAAGAAACTGACGCCATAGAAAATGCCGATTTCATATTTCTAAACAGCTGTTGTGTTACCCATAAAGCGGACAGGGATGTGAAATCCTTCTTAAGAAAATCTTTGAAGAAAAACGCCTCGGCGAAAATGGTTGTTACCGGCTGCACAGCCACAATATACCCGGAGGAGATAAAAAAACTCTGTCCTTCTGCGATTATTTTTAAGAATGCGGACAAAGAAAGAATACCCGATTATTTCTTGAGGAGAGAAACAGAAAAGGATTTTTTTTCAGTTTCAGCGAATAAAGGGAAGAGCAGGGTCTTTGTTAAAATTCAGGACGGCTGTAATTTAAAATGCTCCTATTGCGTGGTTTCAAGGGCGAGGAATAGGATGAGTTCCAAAAGGTTGAAACTGGTTTTAAGCGAGATTTCAACCCTGGGGAAAACTTATCGAGAAATAGTTTTGTGCGGGACGCGCCTGGGAGCCTACAAATGTCCGGAAAGCGGCGCCAATCTTGCAACTTTGACAAAGACAATATTTCAGATAGGCGCCAATTTCAGAATTCGCTTTTCTTCAATAGAGCCGCATGAGATAAATGAAGATCTTATTGAAGTCCTGAGCGGTGGCAAAAACAGATTCTGCCCGCATTTTCATATTCCTTTTCAATCGGGCTCAGACGAAATTCTCGGCAAAATGAGAAGGGAACAGTCGGTTGCAAAATATGAAAAAATAATAAAAATGATAAAAAAAAGGTTTCCAGTTGTGAGCATATTTTCGGATATTATTGTCGGTTATCCTGGGGAAACTGAGAAAAATTTTAGGGAAACGGTGGATTTCGTGCAACGCAATGAATTGGCTGGTCTTCATGTTTTCAGCTATTCTCCGCGTCCACAAAGCCCTGCATATGGACTTAAGTGTCTTTTGCCTGCTGTCGTGCGGAGAAGGTCGGGTGTTTTAAGAAGGATGGATTTGGACTTAAGGAGAAATTATGCGCGGAAAATCATCGGCGAAAAAAGAGAGATTTTAATGTTAAGCGTGAAAAATGACTATTGGTTGGGGCTGAGCGAAGACTTTCAGAAAATTAAAATTGCAAATGGCGAGTTCAAAAGCGGCGCACTTGTGAAAGTAAAAATAACAGGTTTTGAGGATATCCTTGTAGGCAAGCCACTTGCCTATGCTTGTTTTTGATTTGCCTATTCTCAAGTTTATATAAATTATTTAGAATATAAATGGTATAATAAGTTTGGCGTTAAAACCGCGGATACATCCAAAAAACAGGATGTATTCGTGAATTTGCGGTTTTAACGAAACAGCAGCCTTTTGCCGGGAAGGTCTTTTGTTATGGAAGAGAAAAGGGAAGGAGAAGAATCCATAGATGAAATTCTTGCCGAGCTTAATGGACTTTTGAACAAAATGCCCTCGATTCTTTCGGGAGTGCACTTGCCGGAAATAAAGGAGCCACAAGAGATTGAACCCCCGCAAGAGCGGGAGAAAAAAGAGAAAGAACAACCCGCAGACAGCGAAGCAAAAAAACCTGGCAGTGATATACTTCAGCCCTCTTCCGAGGAGTTTGTCAGTTTATCTGTCGGCGGTGAAGCGGATGAAAACGGCGAAGAAGAAACCGGCGGCATAGAAGACAAGTTGACAGAAGAGCCGGTGGAGCGGGAAATGAGCGATTTAAGAGAAGATATTTATTCGAATGAGTCTCAGGATGAAGTGCCTGATATAAATGATTTGCTGAATTTAGCCGGAACCGGGCCTAAAGAAAAAGATTCAGGGGGAGAAATGGAATTAGAAGAGGAAAAAAACAAGGATGACAAAGAGCAGGAAAATATTGAAATCAAAGCGGAAGAAGAGGTGGAAGAAGATAAAACGATAGTAGCTGGCCCTGAAGATTTCAAACATTTAATTGAGGATAACGCTCAGGCGCCTTCTGCAGCCGGCAAAGGAGATGAGCAAATGGAGTCTTCTCAGGGCGAGGTTCCTGGTGAAAAAGACAAAGAAATGGTTGTTTCAGAAGAAGCGCAGGAAGAATTGTCCCATCCTCAAGTAGAAGGGGAATCTCAGGAAAATGCTCTGGAGAAAGATGAAGTTCATCCGCAGGAAGGGCCTGTTGAAGAGGTGAGTTCCGGGAACGGGGCGACTGAGGAGATGGTGGAAGAAAAACACGAAGAGGTTCAGCCTGAAGGCATAAACGAAGAGGAATCCCGTGAAAAGATTCCTTCCGAAGATTTGGCTGAGAATCAGGAAAAAGAAGAGATTTTGAATGTCCCGGTTGAAAACAAACAAGAGGAATTGCAGCTGGATAAAAAAGAAGAAGATGTTTTAACTGAGAAACCAGAGTCAGTTTTGAATGAAGAAAGTGTTTCCCTGGCGGAGGTGCAGAAGAATGTGGCAGAAATTCCGTCGCCTGTTGCCGGTGATGATATTAAGGAGAATGCCGAGCAAGCGCTTCAGTCCGCCGAACGTTCGGATGAAAACGCCCCCGCTTTGGAAATAGAGACTTCCGAGATTCCTGCGGAGACAGGAACCACAAAAAAATCGGCGGAGACACTTGAAAAGGAAGAAAGGTTTGCCATGCCCTCTTCCGAGGAAGACAATAAGTTGGAAAATAACGATAAGACAGTTATGCTTGAACCCGGAACGTCTTTTCAGGAAAGCGCTCAGACTCAAGGGGATGAAACTTTTGTGCTGAGACCGGAAGACAATCCTCAATTTCAGCAGGCGTTAAGTGTTGAATCTGAGGGCGCTGAGACAATGGACAATATTTCTGAGAATAAGCCGGATGAGGCGATTCCGTCCCACACGATAAGAAGGCAGTTTACCGGCGATATTCATCAGATTATTGAAAGACGTCCCCCCGACAATGTTCCCGAGGAAAGAATAAAACCGCTGGTTTTCCTCTACGCTATGAACGAAGAGCCTCTTCTGGGCGAGGTGTTGAATGCAATGGATGAAATATGTCTTAAATCCGAAACCAACCCTATGTTTGTCAAAAGGGCGAAGGTATTGGTAATAGGCTCCGGAATGGAAGGAAATTATGCCGAAGCCCTGGTTAAAGACAACAATGCCCTGGGACTTATATGCATAGGCAGTGTCCCTTCGGAGGTTGTTTATGAGATTGAAAATGTCTTTAATACCAGCAAAATTTTCTTTAAACATATCTCGGCGCAAAACTACAGTTACGACTATTTAATAGACATAATTTGCGAGCTGATATTGCTTTAATATGATACGAAAATGGGACATTAGACCGGATCCCACCGCGAAAAACAAAGATAGACACAAGCTTTTAATCAAAGGCGAGATGAAGGATATATTTTATATCGTAAAAAAGCTTGGCGGCGTGTGTTCTCGCCCGGAAAAAAGCAAGGGCGATTTCAATTTCACGATATATCTTTCCAGAGCGGATACGAAAATAATGGGCAAACTGAAAGAAGTTACTAAGGAATTGTCAAGTCCGGAAAGCGCCAAAAGGAAAGGTCCGGCAAGCTTTGAAGAACCCAAAATACATCTCCAAAAACCCGTTGTTGAAAAACCGGTAGAAAAACCCGCGGCGCCGGCGGAACAAAAACCTACAAAACCCCCAATTAAAAAGGAGGAAGAAAAAGAAGCGGAAAAAACGCAAATTCCCCCTTTTCCCAAAAAAGAAAAAGAAGCAGAAAAAGAACCGGCAATGCCTGCTCGTCAGAAAGAAGAGAAGATCGCGGAAACAAAGGAAGAGAGAAAAGAACCTGACGTTGGAATGCCTTCTATGGGGGTATCCGTGCCCTCCGTATCTTCCAGAATTAAGAGAGAAGAGCCTTCGAAAGAAAAACCGCCGGAAACGGAAAAATCCTCCGATGTTGACGAAAAGATAAAAAACAGACTTTTAAAAACAAAATGGGCGTTAGAATTGCCGCTGAACCCTATGCTTAATTTTGAAAATCTTGTCGCAGGTTCTCATAATCGATTTGCTCACGCGGCTGCGATGGCTGTTGTGGATAATCCGGGTATGATGTATAATCCGCTTTTGATTTTCGGCGTTCCCGGGACCGGCAAAACGCATTTTTCCTACGCTCTGCTCTACGCCATGGCGCCAGGTTTGGGATACGATAAAATTTTTATCACAGACGGCCTGAAATTTTCCAAGGGGGTGGATATAGCCATAAAAGAGGGTTTTGCAAATAAAATAGAAAAGATTTTTGAGGCGGTTCAGGTTCTTATTATAGATGATATTCATCTTGTTTTGCTTTCAGAGAAGAGCAAAAAACTGATATGCAAGATTCTGGATAGTTTTATGCAGTCAAACAAGCAATTGATTTTTACGTCTCTTTTTACGCCCAAGGCTCTGGAAGGGCTGGAGGATAATTTGGGATTTCAGATTACCCAGGGCTGGATGGTTGACCTGAAAGTGCCGAGCAAAGAAAATTACAGGGAAATAATAGGAAAGATGATGGGAAATATGCAAATCGAGATTGAGGACGAAAAGCTGAATTTTTTCTTTGTCAATAATCTTATGCCTCTTGGAGAAGCGGAAAGAATTTTGTGGCGGGTAAAAAAACTTGAAAAATTTATGGTAAATGCTGCCAGTAGCCCTTCTCATGGAGAATTGCTGGAAATGCTTCTCGGAGGGGGAAAACCTTCCGGCGAGATGCCGGGGGAAGAGGATTATGAAAAATCCGAATCTTTCAGATTTGAAAGCACAAACAAGTGGTTTAAGTGGGGGATATTTTGCCCTAAAAACGAAAAGAGAAATGCCAGATGGGTCATATATAATCTGCATGAAACTGCCAAAGAGATAGGTGTGCCAGTGGATTGGCAGCAGGTGTTTATTGAGGAGTATGATTCGGACCAGACTTTTGGTGTGCCTTTTAAGATTGGGGACATATCCACGCAGAGGAAAGTCAACGGGGTTATTGTCCTGGGGTCCCAGTCTACCACCGTGCTCGGTTCCAACGATGAGGAGTTCAGGCATTTAACCGGAAAGATATTGGACAGTTTTTTGGTCAAGATGGGATGGATTAAATTTGCTCAATTGAAAGACAGGGATGCGTATATCCGGGTTTTGATGGAATTGATTTGAATGCATCCATAAGTTGGGCGGAGCAGTAGATAAACCGGAAACAGATGCTATGACCGAAATTTTAGTTTTTGCCGCGATAAGTGCAGTTGTAATATTCGCTTTTTACTGGATTGTGAAGTTTAAGTATATTCTGCCGCTGGAAACAGACCTTGAAATTTTGAAATCCCGCTTCAACTCTTTTGTGCTGTTTTCGCGGGATCTTCTGGAAAACACATACGTTCCGGAATCCATGGAGCATTACAGAGATATCGTGAACTATTACATGGTGAAGCTTAATAAAATTTTTCCTCAAAGCACCATGTTCATTTTTGAAAAAAATGACGGTATGTGGAAACTCATTAATTATTTGAGGAGCAGCAAAACGGAGGTTAATATAATGTCGCTGTATAAATGGGATATATTCAACAAGGCGGCTACCTACAGCGACCTTATTCATATAAACCTGGACACCGTTTCGGGAGGAAACGATGTGATTAACTTATTCAGGAGCCTTGATTGCCATTACCTGATTATCTTCCCTTTTATGAATCTGGAAAAAGAGTATAAAAGAATTTTTGTCCTTGGGATTGAAGATGAGAGGTATTTGACTCCGGGCGACATTTACTTGAAATTTTTCTTCCTGCATATAAATTCCATTTTTAAGCATTCTGAAAAGAATATAATGCTTAAAAAAGAGAACGAAAGTCTTCATCATGAATTGAACGCTCTTCTGAAGGAATTGGATGCTGCCGGCAGCAGGCTGATACAAAG
>CALEIX010000270.1 GCA_937898825.1 uncultured Elusimicrobia bacterium
GGCGACCACCGAGATCTACACCGTCTAATTCGTCGGCAGCGTCAGATGTGTATAAGAGACAGATCCAGTTGAAGCCAATCAGCGAGGTAGTAGACGCGTATTACCGCGAAGGGGAGGCCGAGACAGTAAAATCAGTAGAGGGGATGGAAACGCTCGGTATGAAACCGCTTAATTCCGGCTTCTACGGCGAGGGAGGCAATGGAAAGCAGTTTTTCGGAGGCAGTAAATGGAGCTCCGTAAAAGGCGTTTATCGGCATAGGGTAGATGAGGTGTACACCGTGCATTTCCTGGGCGGGACCATACGGACCACAGGAGACCATTCGGTGTTTGTGCGTGAAGGGAATATGATTCGCGCAAAGGAAGTGTGCGAACTGAAACCGGGAGACAAATTGGTAAATCTCCCGTTCAAGGTAAGGGGTAAGTTTGTACCCGGCATAGGGACAGCGCACAAAATCCGCGCGCACGATTTTGAAGGTGAATGTGTGCCGGAGACGCTTGAGTTGTACGAGATGGAGTGTAATGAAAACGAAAGAAAGTATGAGTACGCATTGGCACACGCAGGTGTGTACACACAAAAGGAGATAGGAAAGCGTTTGGGAGTCAGTCAGGCAACCATTGGGCATTGGCAGAACGGAATGGCGCGCCCGCGCTTTTTGACCAACAATTTGGCAGCTGCCGGCGCTCCGCGCCGCCTGGATATAACGGAAAATTTGATGCGACTCCTTGGACTGTACACGGCAGAAGGGCGTACAACCGAATACTACACTCAATTCGTGTTCGGTTTGCACGAAACGGAGCTTCACAAAGAGTGCGTACGGCTCATTGCGGATATTTTTAAATTAAAGCCGCAAGAAAAAGCGGTACAGGAAACGAATTCGTATCGTATCAGCGTTTCCTCGCCGATTGTCGCCAGATTTTTTGAAAATCAGTGTGGTACTGGAAGCCGCAACAAACATATACCTGAGGTACTATGGAATCTGCCGAACCGTTACTTTACAGCGTATCTCAAAGGGTATGCGGATGGAGATGGGTACACGACGAGGGAAGGTAAATTGAGTATCACATCCGTATCCAAGCGATTGATAGATGAGCTGGCGTGGCTGGCGGGGATGCACGGAATACAGGTGGGTGTGCGCACAATAGAGCTTCCGGAGGGGCGCACAGTACGGGAGAATGGGAAACCACTGCCGAAGACTACCGCCTGGAATCTCATCATCGGCAAGAGTGCGCATCCGTTTGCGCCGCCGCACAAGCATCCGTCACAATTCAAAAAGCCTGTAGTTCAGAAGGTTGAAAAAGAGCCGTATGATGGTTATGTGTATGACCTTTGCGGCGTTGAAAATGAGGCATTCTTTGGCGGAGAGAAACCGATCCTGCTGCATAACAGCCGTGTCCGAGATATATTCCAGACGGCGAAGAAGTCGGCGCCGGCAATCATATTTATTGACGAGATTGACGCGGTCGGGCGGCAGAGAGGAGCCGGGCTCGGCGGAGGCCACGACGAGAGGGAGCAGACTCTCAATCAGATTCTGGTGGAGATGGACGGGTTTGACAGGGATACCAATGTCATAGTAGTCGCGGCGAGTGTGACTGGGGACACGCCGGTTTTGGTGAAGCAAAACGGTGAGTACAAACTCGCGCCGATTGCAGAGATTGTTGATTCTTACTATGCCGACGGCGAGGAGGGTACTGAAAAAGATGCAGGTGATTTATACACACTCGGATTTAGTGATTTGGAAAGCGGATATAAATATAAGAATGCCCGTTTTGGCGGAAGCGCATATCAAAAGGTGCGCGGTGTATTTAGGCACAAAGTTGATGAAGTGTATGAAATTGAGTATCAGGGAGGCGTCATTAAGACGACGGGCAATCATTCTGTGTTTGTGAATACCCGCAACGGCATAATACCGAAACGGGTTGATGAGCTGAAAGCCGGAGAATATCTCGTTGGACTTCCGCATATAGTAAACAGGACGATTAAAAAGAGGCGCGAGGTTCGGGCACATACATTTCCTGATAAGTTCTCAATTAGATTACCGGTATATGGACCTGTTTTTGCGCCATTTAGAGAATTAGAGAGAAATTACGCATATGCGCGGCGTGAAACGGGAATATCACAAGAGAAAATGGGCGTGCTCCTCGGTTGTTCTCAGCGGACGATAGGGTTGTGGCGGACGACGGGACGGATGCCGCGCGCTTTGAGCACGGCGTATTTCAAGCACGCGCTTCCGAAAGAGGTTGAGGCTACACCCGAGCTTATGCGCCTATTTGGCTATTACACGGCTGAAGGATACGCGCGCAAGGAAGTTGACTTTTGTTTCCACAAGAGAGAAACGGAAAAAATTGCCGATGTTAAACGGCTTATGAAAGATATATTTGGTATTGATCCCGATGCGGAGCATAGTGCGACTGAAAATGCGGTAAACATTGTATATTACTCCAAGCCGCTTGCCTATTTCTTCTCCCATTATTGCGGCAAGGGCGCGCATTACAAGCGGGTTCCGTCATTTCTTTTTGACGCGCCGAAGGAGTATTTTGTTGAATTTCTGCGAGGGTATTTCAATGGAGACGGGTATAAAGATAAGCATGGGCGTATGGAACTTACATCGGTAAGCAAGCGTCTGATTATGGAATTGGCGTGGCTCGCGCGCATGCACGGGCACATTGGTTATGTGCACAGCTGCACCGTTCCGGCGGGGCGAAGAATCGGCGGCGGCAAGCCGCTTAACGAAACGACTGCATGGCGGCTTGGTTTTGGCAAAACGCAGAATCCGCTTGATTCACAGCCCGGCAAAGCAAGCACGCTTCGGCCGAAAATCAAGCGTATCAAAAAAGTTCCTTACGAAGGCTATGTGTATGATTTTTGTGGTTGTGATAATGAAGCGTTCTTCGGCGGCGTGTCGCCGGTGCTCCTTCATAATACCAATCGCCCGGATATTTTGGATCCTGCGCTCCTGAGGCCGGGGAGATTTGACAGACGCATAGTGCTCTTGATGCCGGATATGAGCGACCGCGAGGAAATACTGAAGATTCATGCTAGGGACAAGAAAATGTCCCCGGGCGTAAATCTGAAGAATATTGCCGTGCGCACGCCGGGATTCTCCGGAGCAGACCTTGCGAACCTTATGAACGAGGCGGCGATTCTTGCGGCGCGCAGGAACAAAAAGGTGATTGAGGAGGGTGATATAATTGACTCCATTGAAAAAGTTATGCTGGGACCTGAACGGAGGTCGCGGGTCATCCCGGAAGGGGAGAAAGAAATAACCGCGTACCACGAAGCCGGGCATGCGGTTGTGGCGTCTGCGCTGAAAGATGCGGATCCTATTCACAAAGTTTCCATAGTCAATCGCGGAGTTGCCGGGGGGTACACGATAAAGCTTCCCGTGGAGGAGAGGCGGCTTAAGACGCGCTCGCAGTTTATGGCAGATATTGCCGTCGCGCTCGGAGGGTATGTCGCGGAGAAGCAGAAGTTTAATGATATTACAACCGGCTCCTCAAGCGACATAAAACAGCTTACCGAGGTGGCGCGCGAACTGGTGACCAAGTATGGTATGTCTGACAGGATAGGGCCGAGAAGGTTTGGGGATGGCGGCGAGCTTATGTTCCTTGGCAAGGAGCTTTCATCAGAAAAGGATTATTCCGAGGAGGTTGCCGCCGAGATTGATAAGGAAGTCGGCCGCCTTATAAATGAGGGACTGAAAGCGGCGCAGAAGATAGCAAAGAAATACGATAAACTGATAGACAAAGTTGCAAAAACACTGATGAAACATGAAACGATAGAGAAGGAAGAGTTTGAAAAACTTGTAAAGCAGTATAGAGTGAGGAAAGTGAAAGTGTAAGGATTGGGCCAGTAGTTCAGTGGCAGAACGCCGCTCTTATAAAGCGGAAGTCGGAGGTTCGATCCCTCCCTGGCCCACATAAACTTATCCACACCCCATCTCACGCCAAATCTGCTATAATACCAACAGATGAGGAAAAAGCAGACAACTAAAGGAAATAAGCATCGTCTCTCTCTCTCTCTCTCTCTCTCTCTCTCTCTGCATCTTAATAGCAGGAGTTAGCTTATTCTTCATAGGGTTCAAGATTGTAAGAGCCCTCACGACCATAGAAAACCTCTCCGGAGACACCATCACCATAGGTGATAATTTTGATTTCCAAGGTTCATACTCTATCAGGAATGTATCAGGAATAGGAGTAGGAACCTCCACAGTATCAGATGGAGCAATAACCTTCTCAGACGGCACAACGCAGAGCACAGCTCCCGCAGATGGAGGAGAGACCAATGCCTCCTATATCTCTGCAGGAGTATTTGGAAGCAACGCGACAAAGGGGAACTACACATTCCAAGCGGCGGCTGACACCGACCCTATTCTTTTCATGGATGCCACAAACAAGCGCGTCGGCATAGGGACAGGGAGTCCTAATGAATTGTTGCATGTTTCAGGGGGTAATGTCTTACTTGATAATAATCAATATATAAGATGGATAGATAGCGGTGGAACAATTAGGAATATACTGCAGTTAGCAAGTGGTGGAACTTTATATCTCTTAAACAATGATGGTGGAGATGGTGGGGACATAGTTTTTGGAACGAAAACAGGTGCAGGAGAATCAGTAAGAATCGATTCCTCAGGCAAAGTCGGCATCGGGACGACGAATCCAGATAACTACTTAGAGGTTCAATATTCTGATGGCACCGCATATTCTTCAGGCACTGAGTTTAAGGGAATTACAATCCATAATGCTAAGGCAACTGCAGACGGGTTCATGGCTGGATTAAATTTCAAAGTTAATGCTGGAGACACAACAATGACTATATCAACCATAGGGTCGATTGCAGAAAGTTCTCAAAATAGTGCATTGATTTTCCAAACTGAGAATTCAAACAGTTTAGGAGAGAAAATGAGGATAACAAGTGACGGCAACGTCGGCATCGGGACAAGTATTCCCAGCTACGGTATAGATGTTGAGAAGGCAAACGGAAAGACATTTGCGGCTTTCGGCTCTCTCTATCCAACCTATATCACAGGCAATTCCCCATACATTGGTTTTAATTTGTACTACACTACAGAATGGCATATGGGCAAGGGAAGTGCCGGTAACTATGGTGGTGTTATTGGTTTGGAGCCTTCTTCTGGCGACTTCAGGGTTTTTACTTCTCCAAGCGGTAGCGAAGGGGACATAATTGACCTTGGCGGATATGAGAGGATACGAATTCAGCAGAACGGCAACGTCGGCATCGGGACGACGAGTCCGGGGGAAAAGTTAGAGGTAGAAGGAAAGATTAAATTCGGAACACAACTGGCAGGTGAAAATTATCAAGGAATACTCGATACAGTTGACACGATAAGTGAGGGTTCTGAGAGCAGGGATGACGTTATGATAACGACAGATGGCGGAGTAATCATCAAAGCCGATAAAAATAACAATGGAATTTCCGGGATGGGCGCCTTTGCAGTTTATGACAATACATCTCATCTGTTCACAATTACAGAAGCAGGCAGAGTCGGCATCGGGACGACGGAGCCGGGGGCGAAGCTGGAAGTAGCAGGTGGTGGTTCAATGATTTTGATTGATAGCGAAACAAGTGTATCAGGTCAGGCGACACTTTTGATACGCTCTGATTATAGTTCAGATGAAAACCTGGTTTTCAATTTCAGGTCAGAGGGAAACGCCTATGCTGATGGCTCATGGACAGGTCCAGCAGACTACGCAGAATACTTTTATTCAGATGATACCTCTTTAAAACCAGGGGAACTTGTTTGTATTGCTGGTAATAACAACATAAAACGTTGCAGCAAAGGCGAAGTTTTAATAGGAGTTGTTTCAACAAAACCAGGCGTTGTTGGAATTTATGCTGATGATGTAACAGATGCTGCCCAAGAATATGAAAAAGACCCTCACTGGGTAAAGGTTGGGTTAATGGGACAAATTCCAGTGAAGGTGTCTGTAAGAAATGGCATCATAAAAGCAGGAGATCAGCTAACAGCTGGAAATAATGGGATTGCTGTAAAGGGTGAAAGTTCTGGAACATTACTGATGATTGCACTTGAAGATACTATTGTAAGTGGAAAAATAAAGGTATTGATAAAATAAAAGCAATAGAAAAGCAACAAGCAATAATAAACCAATTAACAGAATTTGGAAGAAAGCTTAAACAAGAAAACAACGCTTTGAAACAAACCTTTGACTTGTCAACCCCCTCCCCAGCCCCCTAATGTAAAACTTAAATGAGGTAAATGAGGGGCGCATTGGGGGGCTAGGGAGAGGAGCGGGAA
>CALEIX010000271.1 GCA_937898825.1 uncultured Elusimicrobia bacterium
CTAATTCGTCGGCAGCGTCAGATGTGTATAAGAGACAGATACCTATCTGAAGTTTGGCGGTCAGCGCGCCGAGAAAATAAACCAAAAAGGGAATGAAAAGCCATATGTATTTTTTCTCAAACTTTCCGGCGGCGGCGCATAGACCGGCAAAGAAGGAAATAATTATGAAAACGGGCGTCTTCACCATAAACGCAAAAGGGAAATACCACCACACCCCGTTTATTGAATAATGCCCGCAAACAAATGACGAGCGCCCCCCTGACATTCTTTTAAAAGTGGCGCGCAATCCCTCGAAGTAAAGCGAAATGTCAAACTTGAATATTACAAGCAGCGCGAGAAACACGGAAAGCAAGTAAACGAACAAACAAAGAAAGAAATCTCGCTTTTTGAATTTCCCGAGATAGAAGCACTCCGCCGCCAGAAGCAGGCAGACAACCGGGGCTATTACTATCATGTTATATTTTGAAGACATGGCAAAGGCCGTGAAGAGCCCCGCGAGAATAATTTTTGAGTATTGCGCATCCCCCCCTTTTTTCATATTCGCCGCAAAACAATAAGCAAAATAAAAGGACGAAAAATAGAAAAATGCTGAGGCAGAATCGGTGGTTATTAAAGCATTGTTCGAGATGAAAATGGGAAAAAGAAAATAAGATACAAGCGCAAAAAAAGCCGCCGACTCTGAAAATATCTTTTTTGAAAACAAATATATAAAAATCGGAAAGAGCACGCTCCATAAAACAAAACTGAATATTCTTGACGTGTTCAATATCTTTTCAGCATCGACCACGTTCTCATATAAAAACAAATCACCATAATGATAGACTGCTCCAAAAGAATAATAAGGATGACTCAAAAAGGCGTTCAGCTTGTAAAAAATAAGCGGCGCCGCTGAAATCATTTCCGAAAGCGGCGGGTGGTCTTTTATATTCAGCCGGTATTTGCCTGTCTTAATGTCGGCATACCCGGTGGAAAGATGCACGGTTTCATCATAAGTCGGAGAGGAAACCCGAATGAACGAGATACCCATATACAGGTGAAGCAAAAAAAACAAGCCCAGAATTAAAAACGCTCTTTTATCCGTTTTAACCATAAAGTATATGGACAATATATAAAATTTGAAGAAGGAAAATGAACGAGTTCCCCAGAGCGATTGGGTCGCCGCTCTGCGGGAATCATTTAGTGCAGTTTTTTCGCCGGGTTAAAACAATACCCGTTTTACTTGTTTTTTTCAAGCGTGTTAATGGCTATTGAAGCAAGGAGTAAAATGGCTGCGGCTCCCGCCCAAACTCTTGATTCCACGATGAACGGCACGCACATAAGTCTTGAAATGCCGCCTAAAAACGCCGCCACAAGCGCTATCCAGATGAAGTGGAAAGATAATTTTTTCATCGTTTATCCTCCTTTTTTATCATTGGCACAAAACTCACATCTCCCGCATTTTTGATTTTAATTTCGCCCTTGACTTTCTCAACCAGTTTTAATTTCTGAAATCCTGACCCAATGGGCACAACCATTTTCCCGCCGTCAGATAACTGTTCTATCAGCAGCGGAGGAATCTTTGTGGGAGCACAGGTTACAATTATCGCGCTGAAAGGGGCATATTCTTTCCATCCCCTCCATCCGTCTCCGATTTTAATATACACATTCCTGTAACCGAGACCCTCAATAAGATTCTTCGCTCTTTCAGATAATTCAGGAATTACTTCAATACTATAAACTTTTTCCGCTATTTCTGCAAGCACCGCCGTCTGATAACCGCTCCCGGTTCCTATTTCCAGCACACTGTCTTGCTCTTTCAATTCAAGAAGCTCGGTCATAAAAGCAACGATATACGGTTGTGAAATCGTTTGTCCATATCCTATGGGCAGGGGCCTGTCCTCATACGCTACAGTTTTTAAATGAAGGGGAACAAAACGATGTCTCTCAATTTTAAGCAAAGAACCCAAAACCTTCTGGTTTCCAATTCCTCTGCCTTCAATCTGCTTTTCAACCATTGACTTTCTTTGGGTTTCAAAATCCGTTTTTTTGCGTTCAAACAACATCTTAGCAGTACCTCCAGACGCTTACGTCGCAAACAGGTAAAATCTGAATTATTCGTACCTCAATGCCTCTATTGGGTCCAATCTCGCCGCTACTTTGGCAGGATAAAGCGAAGCAGCAAAACCGGTCAGCGTCGCCGCCAGAACAGCAATAACCGACATCCACCATCTCAGCATCAGCATATCCATATTTCCTTTCAAAGCAAGATATTTTATTCCCAGAAAACCTATTATTACCCCCGCTATGCCTCCCATAAAACCCAGCATCATCGCCTCCACCATAAACTGTGCCATTATGTCTATCTGCCTTGCGCCCACGGCTCTTCTTACTCCTATCTCTTTTATGCGGGAATATATTGTGGCAAGGCTGACATTCATTATCCCGATTCCGCCCGCCAGAATGGCGATTATGCCTATGATTAAAACGGTAATCATATCCCTCTGCTTATCGGCCAGCTGACTTTTAATAACCTCGCGATAATCCTTAACATCAAAAAGGAGCTTTGTCCCATGACGGGATTTTATTGTCTGCTTTACCATTCTCTTGTATTTTTCTATTGTCCGCGGAGAGCCCGTATCAATATATATTTTTTCTATCCCCGCCGAATTGCTCCATCCGCTCAAAAATCTTTGAGCGGTGGTTATAGGAACAATTATATTCGGCTCCCAACCTCCAAAACCTATAAAAGTTTTCGGATTCTTTTCCGCGGGAGGTTCTTTAAGCACCCCCACCACTTTGTAAAGCGAATTCCCGAGAGCAATCGTCTTGCCCAGCATATCATTATGCTTAACATATTCCTGAAACCTGTCCTTCCATTTCCAGAATTTAAGCCATCTCGGTTTTTTTATCCATCCACCTTTCTCTATCAATACGCAAACCCGCGCATAATTGTCAATGTCGTACTGATTTATGAACCTCCCCTTCATCTTATAGATCCATCCCCTTTTAACCCATTCAAGGTCGACTCCCATAACCCACACAAACTGCTCAAACATTTCATCAGAGAGTCTCACCCACTTGGTAATAATCGGGGCAACCATATAAAGTTCAGGAAAATTTCTCCGCACGGATTTTGCGTCATCTAAAGTCAAGAAATCATTAACCACTTCTTCCCCTTCCTGCTGGGCGCGCCACCTGTTTTTGAGTTCCACATTAAGCCGTCCCGGCCCCGATATTTCTATGGCCTTTCTGGTCCTGTAATTCATTGAATAAATAAGGGTAAGAGTGTACATTATTGAAATCACGCCTATGGAAATGGAAAAAAACGTAAGAAAAGACCTCATCTTGTTATTTCTGATTTCCACAAAAGCAGTTTTAATCAAATTTAAAATACTCATTCTCTCAACCAACCGTCTTTCATTTCAAGTATCCTGCTTGTCATGGAAGCAAGATTAACATCGTGCGTAACCATTATTATTGTCATTCCTTTCTGATTGAGCTTTTTCAACTCCTTCATTATCTCAGAGGAACTTACAGAATCCAGGTTTCCTGTAGGTTCATCTGCAAGCAGCAAATCGGGGGAATTTGCAAGCGCCCTTGCCATTGCCGTCCTCTGCCTTTCCCCTCCGGACAATTCCAGAATCGAATTGCGCGCTTTTTTTTCAAGATTAAAAAGTCTCAATAAATTTATTGCCTTTTCGCCCGCCTCTCTATTCGGCGTTTTATTGTAAAGCATGGGAAGTTTAACATTGTCAAGAGCAGAAAGTCTCGGCAGCAAGTTAAAAGACTGAAAAACAAATCCCACTTCTCTGCGCCTTAGCAGACTGCGCCTTGCGTCTGTGAAACCGGAAACATTTTTTCCCTTGAAATAATATTGACCTTTCGTCGGAATATCCAGAAAACCGAGAATGTTCAAAAGTGTGGACTTCCCGCAGCCCGACGGTCCGCAAATCGACACAAACTCTCCCCTTTTCACATCTACATTTATATTTTTAAGCGCAGGATATCCCCTGGAATTTTTAAGGGGATATATCTTCGTGAGATTTTCACACTTTATCATTTTCTTCAACATTTATCGGCTTTTCCGTATACAACATATCGCCGACCCTGACTCCTTCCAGTATTTCCACCTCTCTATCGTTCCTTATCCCGCATTTTACATTCACTTTTTTGGCCTTATTTAATTTCGCGTCATACAGATAAACAAAGTAATTTCCTCTCTCCTCAAAAAGCGCCGAAAGAGGAATTTTAAGGACGTTGCTTCTTTTTTCCAAAACAGCGATAACTCTGGCGGTCATTCCGGGAAGAAGATGCAGACGCCTCTGGTTTATTTTGGCATAAATAACAAAAGTTTTGACTCCGCCCCTATCCATAACTGCCGAAGGAGATATGAGCAAAATTTTTCCCGTGAGTCTGAGATTCGGCACGGCATCAATATAAATCTTGACCGGCAAACCTTTTTTTATTTTAACCACATCCACTTCTCTGACCTTTATCTTTACCAGCAGCGAATCAAGATTGGCCACGCGCATAAGACACGTCGGATCATAACCGTTTACCCCGGATACCCTTTGCCCAAGTTTCGCTATTTCGCCTTCCTCGTAATATCCGCGGCTCTCGCACTTGAGAATAACCCCATCGACGGAAGAGACCACATCCACCGGCACATACTTGTCCGCCTCGCTCTGTCCCGGCTGAATCTTCGCCAGTTTATCTCCCTTCCTGACGGTGTCGCCCTCACGCACATAAAGCTCCGAAACCCTCCCGTCCACGCTGGAATAAACTTCATTCATCACCTCAGGAACTATATCGCCTATATCTTCAAACATCACCTCTATATCCCCCTTTTCAACCGGCACCTTTTCAATTTCCGCTTCAATAACCGAATATTTTGAATAGAATTTGAAGCCGTAAAAAGCTCCCGCGGCGACCAGAACGAAAACAAGCAAATAAAAAACCTTTCTCACACAGCCTCCCCGCGCAGATAAAATCCTACCACAATTTCCTTCCCACGGCTTTGTAATATTCTCTGCGCTTGACATACAAATTGTAATAAACATCCGCCAATTCGCTCTTGGCGCTCAGATCGTCGTTTTGCGCCTCGGCAAGTTCTATTATATCTGCCCTGCCCTCGGCATACTTTTTCTTCACGATGTCCAGGTTATCGCGGGAAATCTTCGCTTTTATCTTTGCGACTTCATACTTCTTTATCTCGGTGGAAAGATCCAGCCAGGCGGATATTATTTCCTTTTTTATTTCAATCTCCAGCTCCTCCATCTCTTTTTTCGCGCTCTCAAAATCAAAAACTGAAGACGAATAATCCTTTCTCTTTCCGAGAGTCGTTGAGCCGAAAGGGAAGGACAAAACAAAATCAAGTGAATAATTGGATTTTCCCGGCTCATTTTCCCCCAGACTGAAGACATACTCCCGCAAATAGGTCATATCCAGAGTAACAGCAGGCAGAAGATTTATTTTCTTTTCTTTAATCTCCAGTTTTTTCCATTCCACATCCAGCCGCTTTCTTTCTATTTCAGGCCTGTTTCTCAGGCCCTCTTCAATTCCCTTCTCAAGAACCGGCGTTTTCAGGACACCGCTACTTACCTTCAAATCCGACAAATCCACATCCTCCATCGGAGCGGTAAAAATAAGTGAATTGAAATTCATTTTGGAATTTGTGAAATCCTTTATGTAACTTAACGTTGAAAGTTGGGCGTTTTTATAGCTAAGTTCGGATTTTAAGAGATCAGAATAACTTTTTAAGCCATTGTTATAATATTTTTCTATCTTTAAATACTGCTCATAATAAGACTTCTCGCTGGCTCTGTAAACTTCAAGGAGTTTCTTCTTTCTTAAAAAATCGGTGTAACGCCAAATAGCCTTAATTGTGGCGTTTTGTTTAGCAAGCCACAAATCTATTTGAGCTACCCTGTAGGAAATCCGCGCTTTCTTCAGGGAGAGGTCGTCGCTAAAACTATTGAAAAGATTATAGCTTAGTGAAAACTTGGAACTAAAACCAGTTTTTTTAAAAAGCCATTTAGGATTATTAGCGGACGAATAGGGTGAATTTGAAAGATAATAAGCAAGGGAAGGCAAATAAAAATCCGCTTTCTTGGAAATATACTCCAAGCGGGCAATTTCTTCTTCCTGGCGGCATTTGAGCACATCAACTGACGAGGAATGCACCAATAAAATATATTTCCGCATGTTTAATTTTTCCGCGGAAACTTCTCCGCCGGGAAAAACAACAGCCGCCAGAAGGAAAATTTTTAAGAATTTCATAACACGGACAGGTAGCGTTTCAGTTCATAATCGGTTACCTTCACGCGGTAATTGTCCCATTCTATCTTCTTGTTTTCAATGAACTTTTCAAAAACATGCTCGCCGAGACTTTCCTTCAAGAGTTTCGATTTTTCAGCCTGTTCAATCGCCTCTATCAGGGAACCCGGAAGCGTGTGGATTTTTCCTGCTTTCCTTTCTATTTCGTCCATTTCAAATATATCCGCCTCAACGGGTCTGGCAAGTTTCGCTTTTTCCCCTATTCCCTTCAAACCTGCCGCAAGCATAACCGAAAAAGCCAGATAAGGATTTGCCGCGGGGTCCGGAAATCTGCATTCTATTCTCGTGGACTGCTCCTTCCCGAACTTAGCCTGCGGCACCCTGACTAGTGCAGAACGGTTTCTTCTCGCCCAGGCTATGTACACAGGCGCCTCAAAACCCGGCACGAGCCTTTTGTAGGAATTGACCCACTGATTGGTGACCACGCATATCTCCCTGACATATTTAAGAATGCCAGCTATATAATACCTGGCTGTTTCGGACAAATAGGTAGGGTCCTTCCCGTCAAAAAAGGCGTTCTTGCCATTCTTAAACAAAGACTGATGCACATGCATACCGCTTCCGTTCACTCCGTTGAGCGGTTTTGGCATAAACGAAGCATACGTATCATGCTTGGCCGCTATTTGCTTTACCATGAGTTTGTACAAAATCACCCTGTCCGCCATTGAAAGTGCGTCTGCAAAGCGCAGGTCTATTTCATGCTGACTGGGAGCCACCTCATGATGTGAATATTCAACCGGTATTCCTATTTCCTCAAGTTTTAAAATAGTTTCTTTCCTGAGATTGTTCGCTTCATCCACAGGAACCGTGTCAAAGTAACCACCCCTGTCAAGAATTTGCGGTTCCTTATCGCCGGCAAAGTAAAAATATTCCAGCTCAGGTCCTACCATAAAATCCGTAAAACCCATCTTCTTCGCTCTTTCAAGGTTTTTCTTGAGCACATATCTTGTATCTCCGTCGTAATGCTTTCCTTCCGGAGTCAGTATATCTCCGAACATGAGTGCGCTTGGAGCCGCTGAAAAATCCGGCGGCATGATTATAAACGTTGAAACATCGGGCATCAAAAGCAAGTCTGATTCATATATCCTGGCAAATCCCTCCACCGAAGAACCGTCGAAACCCATGCCCTCTTTTAAGGCATGTTCCAATTCCCTTTTGGTAATGGAAAAGGATTTTAACTGTCCGAGAATGTCCACAAAGCAAAGTTTGATAAACTTTATTTTTCGCCTTTTGGCTTCATCCAAAACCCTTTTAATATCATTTTTGTTGTTCACTTAGTTACCTCCTATCCGATTTTCTGTTTGATTTTCGCAAGCACTCTGTCAGGAGTGAACGGAGCCTCATACAATCTTACCCCCACGGCGTTATACACTGCATTGGCCACCGCCGCCAGAGGACCGTTTATACTTATCTCGGAAACAGATTTTGCACCGTAGGGTCCGTTCGGCTCGTAAGTCGGCACAATTATGCTTTTTATTGGCGGAGTGTCCAATGTATTAAAAATTTTGTATCTGGTGAAACTGGCATTGAGCGGGGTTCCCCGGGAAGAAAACTCCATTTTTTCGCTCAGGGTATGCCCCAATCCCTGAAGCACCGCCCCTTCGTTCTGTCCTTCGGCAAGAGAAGGGTTTATCGCGGTGCCGCAGTCAACGGCCGCAACATAATTGAGAACGGTAATCCTGCCGGTTTCAGAATCTACCTCGACTTCGGCAAAATGAGCAGCAAAAGGCGGCGGAGATGTTCTGCCGAAATAAGAAGCCGAGGATATTAACTGCTCCTGCTCGCTCAAATACAATGAGTGACTACAAATTTCTTTAAAAGAAACCTTTTTTCCTTTTCTGGAACAAACAGTTCTGTTCCTGATAAAAACATTTTTTTCCTTCTCACCCATCATTGCGGCGCCTCTTTTAAGGATTTTTTGCCTTAATTCTTCGGCAGCTTTTTTGACAGCGCCGCCGGACACAAAAGTCGTGGAGGAAGCATACGCTCCCACGTCAAAAGGAGTCAAATCAGTATCCGAGGAATAAACCAAAATATCCTCGGTCTGAACTCCGAGTGCCTCGGCCGCTATCTGGGCAAGAATGGTATCTGAACCAGTGCCTATATCAGTTGCTCCGATAAGAAGGTTGAAGGAACCATCCTCATTCATCTTAATCGTAGAGGAAGCCATATCAATTTCAGGTATTCCCGAGCCCTGCATAAGGCACGCCATTCCAAGCCCCCGGTAAACAGGCCCCCTCTGCCGTGCATATTTTCTAATCTTCACATCCCAGTTTATGGCTTTTTTTCCCTTTTTTATCGCATCCCTGAGACCTATTGACGTAATAACCTGTTCCACGCCCTCCCTGCCTTCACCCATAGCTTTGAAAATCGGCGACCCTTCACCAAGTCCTATATAATTTTTCCTCCTGAAGATGACAGGATCCATGCCTATTCTTTCCGCCATTATATCCATCTGGCTTTCGAGAGCGAAAAAACCCTGAGTGGCTCCGTATCCCCTGAAGGCTCCGGCGACAGGAAGATTGGTATACACGCTTTTGCCGCTGAATCTCACATTGTTCTTAACCTTGTACATCGGAAGAGTATGGGAACCCGAGCACATCATGACCGTAAGGGCGTGAGAACCATAGGCGCCCGTGTTCAAAATTATTTCCATGTCGATATCGGTTATAGTGCCATCTTTCTTCACTCCCGTTTTCAGATTCACAATGGAAGGATGGCGCGTCCTTGAAGAAATAAAGGTTTCTTTCCTCGTATATTCCAATTTTACGGGCATGCCCGTCCTCAGAGTCATCAAGGCGCACACATCTTCTATGGCTACTTCCTGTTTTGAACCGAAACCGCCACCTATCCTGGGTTTTACAACTCTTATCTTTTTAACCGGCAGGTTCAAGACCTGCGCTACTATCCTTCTCACATGATAGGGAACTTGAGTTGCGGTTCTTATGACTATCCGGTTTTTTGAATCCAGCCAGCTTATTGCGATATGAGGCTCTATAGCGCAATGCTGAATATACGGCATTTTATAAGTATTTTCAATTACATAATCCGCTTCTTCAAACCAATTTTTGTTTTCTATCTTAAATTCAAATTTCGCGGCGATGTTACGCCTGGCATCCGGAATATTCCGGGAATCTTTTTCATCATGCACCACGGGTGCACCCCCTTCCATGGCGGACAAGGGGTCAAAGACAGGTTCAAGGACTTTGTATTTCACCCTTATTCTTCTCAACGCCTCACTGCAGGCATCAGGGGTTTCGGCACAAACCGCCGCCACCCTGTCTCCCACAAACCGAACTTTTTTGTCAAACATGAAAGTATCGTAAGGCGAGGGCTCCGGCCAGCCCTGCCCCGCCGTGGTGTGCGCAATCCTTGGGACATTTTTATAGGTTAAAATTTCTTTGACGCCGCCAACTTTCAGGGCTTCTTTCACATCAATGTCCAATATTTCCGCATGCGCGTGCGGACTCCATAAAAACTTGCAATGATGCAGATTTTTTATATCTATGTCGTCGGTAAATTCCGGCGCGCCGCACGCAAGTCCCAGCGAGTCTATCTTTTCAACGCTTTTATTCACCACTTTCATTTTTTTAGTATCTTTGATTTCCATAAAATTCCCTTAACCAGTTTAGAGTTTAGAGTTTAGAGTTTAGAGTTCAGAGTCCAACTATTTTTATTGTCTCTAACTTCTGAGTTCTGATTAAAAAATCTTGCTTTACTCATTACTCTTAACTAAAACGCCCTGTAATAAATACGACAAGTCCAATTAAAAATCCAACATTCCCTACTCCCATACCTACTCCTACTGAACCTGAAACTGCTGTCACCGAACAACCACCCATTGATAACAATATGATCGCAAATCCTATTAATTCGTATTTTCCACCTTTCCTTTCAACCGTTGTAGTTTTCTTCTTATCAGTTTCATTTACAACGCTTTCACTTTTTTCCACAGTTTTAGTTATAGGTCTTCCACACCCAATACAAGCCGAATCTGTATCTGATATTTCCTTGACCACAATCAGGACATTTCATTAACCCCATTTTTTTGTCTCCCTTTTTTCTAGACTCTCAACTTTAAACTCTTAACTTTTTTTACTTCTTGCTTTTCTTACCCTTCATTTTTTTTGCGGCTAATTTCACCGCTTCAATCTGTTTTACATAGCCGGTGCACCTGCATAAATTTCCGTCCAGAGCTTTTTTTATTTCCTCTTCGTTCGGAAAAGGATTTTTGTCAAGCAATGCCTTTGTGGACATAATCATGCCCGGCACGCAGTATCCGCACTGAACAGCGCCGGATTCGGCATACGCCTGTCTCTTATACACATCTCCGAGCCCACGAGACCTCTCTACATCTCGTATGCCGTCTTCTGCTTGAAAA
>CALEIX010000272.1 GCA_937898825.1 uncultured Elusimicrobia bacterium
TTTTCAAGCAGAAGACGGCATACGAGATGTAGAGAGGTCTCGTGGGCTCGGAGATGTGTATAAGAGACAGGGTCGTAAGTCGGAAGTCATAAGTCGGAAGGCACAGGTCACAAGAGCACAGGAGCACAAGAGCACAAGTTGCGGGTTACAAGAACACAAGTTACAAGTCGCAAGGGACAGGTCGCAAGGGACAAGTTGCAAGAGATAAATAAACGCACCAAGTTTGCTCTCACGACAAATACGTTGGTATGTAGATACGTAAATATGTTGATACGATGATATGTAAATGCAAGATATATTGGCTCGCTCTACGGCCTGTAGTTATCTTTTTTGACATAAGCGCAATTACTCTTTGTATAATATATATTTCTGCGTTTCAGGAACCCGGAATGATAAGAATAACCTGAGCGCACAAATTTCCGATTGAGGAAAGAAAACATGGAAAATTTTATCGGCATTGTTGAAAAACTCATAAACGCTTACAATCAGCATGTTGGCACCTATCTTTTAATGGCTTTCCTGATTCCCACCGGGCTTTACTTTACGATAAGGCTCAAATTTTTGCAGGCAACCCAGTTCCCTCACTCGCTGAAAATTATAGGTGGAAAATACGACGACCCAAAGGAAACCGGGGACATAAGCCATTTCAGGGCGCTTACCACAGCCTTGTCCGCCACAGTCGGGACGGGCAACATAGCAGGCGTAGCTCTTGCAATCTACTGGGGCGGGCCCGGAGCGGTGTTCTGGATGTGGATAACCGGATTTTTGGGAATGATAAACAAATATGTGGAGTGCAGCCTTGGGCTAAAGTACAGAAAGGTTCATTCCGACGGCAGCGTTTCCGGCGGTCCGATGTATTATATGAAAGAAGGCCTGAAAGATAAATTGGGGCCCCTGGCCGGGATAATGGGAATTATATTTGCGGCGGCCACCGTCATTTGCTCTCTGGGAACGGGCAACATGACGCAATCAAACTCAATGGCTGACGCGCTGCGCTCAAACTATGGCATCCCCCCCTTTATTTCCGGACTGATTGTAGCCACCCTGGTTTTTCTGGTAATAGTCGGCGGGATAAAAAGAATAGCTAAAGTAACTTCGAAACTTGTTCCTTTTATGGCATTTTTTTATGTAACCGGGGCCGTCGTTATTCTGATTCTCAATTTCAGCCAAATCCCGGCAGCTTTTATGCAGATTTTTCACGACGCTTTCACCGGAACCGCCGCAGTCGGCGGTTTTGTGGGATCTACATTTTTATTTGCCGCCAGATTCGGAATAGCCAGAGGGCTTTTTTCAAACGAGGCGGGGCAGGGCTCCGCGGCCATAGCCCATGCAGCCGCCAAGACTCATTATCCCGCAAGAGAGGGGCTGGTCGCCTCAGTCGGTCCCTTCATCGACACGCTACTGATATGTACTCTTACTGCCTTAACGATAATTGTCACTGGAACGTGGAAATCAGGTCTTAAAGGCGTGCCGATGACTGCTGCCGCTTTTTCAAGAGGTCTTGAGCCTGTCGGTCTATCATCGCTTGGCGGACATATTGTCGCTATTGGGCTCTTGCTTTTTGCCCTTTCCACCGCCATAAGCTGGTCTTATTACGGCGACAGAGCCGTAGGTTATCTGTTTGGTAAACATTCCATTCGGCCGTACAGAATTATATATTGCCTGTTTAATTTTCTGGGCGCCATCTGGGGGATAGACCTCGTCTGGAGTCTGTGCGACATGCTTATAACCTTTATGGCCATACCGAACCTTATCGCCATGCTTCTTCTTTCGGGAATAATAGTCAGGGAAACACGGGAGTATCTGGAACAGAAAAAGCGCGGTTTTGAACCGCTCTCGAGCCCAATACCTGAAAATTAATGCTTTAATCCAAGGAGTTTGAAAGCTTCTTGCTTCTTGTCCTTTTCCAGAAAAGAAGAAGCAACGGCACATTTAAGAGTGTGGAGGATATCTTCCAGGGATAGATTCATTTTTTCCAGGCATAATGTGTATTCCTTATTAAGATTTGTGCCGAGTATTTCCGGGTCGTCGGCGCCTATTGAAACCTTCAGGCCATAGTCAATGAATTTTTTAAGGGGATGCTCCTCCAGTGATTTGACAGCATTGGTCAAGTAATTGCTGAAGGGATTGGCTTCTATGGTTATATCAGAATCTTTCACCATTTTCATTGTTTCACCTGTCTCATCTTCCGCAATTTTGACTCCGTGCCCGATTCTTGAGGGTGAAAGGTATTCCACAGTTTCAGCAACTTGCGAAAAGTCTCCCTCCTCGCCTGAATGCACCGTGAGGGGGATTCTTTCCATCCTGAGTTTTTTCGCCACATTCTCATAAAGCCGCGAAGGATAATCCGATTCATTGTCGGCTAAGTCAAAGCCGATTACGTTTCGTCTGTTCTTAATGGCAAAATCCAGTGTTTTCAGGACCGAATCCATTCCATAACTTCGCGAAGCGATAATGATAATTCCGCAAAGGATATTTCTTGTTCTCTCGAAGTATTCTGCGACAGATTTTATAATTTGCAGACTTTCGTTCCAGTCAAGGTTCTTGCCCTGCAGCATAAAATCCGGGCTGTATCTTAGTTCAAGAAGAATTATATTTTCGTTTTCGCAGGCGTCTTCAATCGCTTCGCAGGTTATTTGTTCTATCGTTTCATAAGAAATAAAGGAATTCTGGGCGAGATTGAACATTCGCAAAACCTCTCTCAGGGATTTCATGGGTTTGGCAAGTTTGTATATTTTCTCAAATTCCCCCCTGTCGAATGTCGGAAGTTTCAGGTCATGTTTTTTCGCGATATCGATAACGGTCCCGGGCCGGACGCAGCCTTCAAGATGCCGGTGAAGTTCTACCTTAAGCATGCCTTTTATCCTACCATTTATTTCCCGGGTTATTTTCATAAATTACATCTTCTCAAAATAATCCGCATATTTCAAGTAAGAAAATTGTAGGGGTTCCTTCTTATCCGGCGAAAATATAAGATATAATTATTGTGGGCTAGAGAGGTGCTTGATAATGAGAATTACGGTATTTTGCTTGGCGATTCTGTCACTTGTGTTTGGTTCCTGCATAAAACCGTCCCTGCCTGAAAATCCCAACCAGATAATCGTATGGGAACAGGAAGACGCGCAGGTCGCGCCGTATATGGACGCCATATTCAGAAAATTCGAGGAAATGCACAGGGTTAAAGGCGTCAAAGTGGTGAGAACGCACTATCAAACAGAGGACCTGCGTCAACAGTTTCAAGCGGCTTCCCTGGCGGGGGTTCCTCCCGACCTGCTCTTATGTCCGTCCGACACGGCCGGAATTTACGCCGCGAGCGGCTTTATAATGCCGGTAAATGAACACTTTGACTTGCGCAAATACAATGAAGCCGCCGTGGAATCCATTTCGCTTGATGGAAAAACGTGGGGCATTCCTGTCTCCAACGGGAACCATTTGATGCTTTTTTACAATAGGTCGGTTTATCCCGAACCGCCCGCGAGCACAGATGATCTTTTCAGGATATGCTCAAGCGATAAAATAAAGGAAAAAACGGAATATTGCATCGCCTTTGACATGGGCGAGCCTTTCTGGCTCATGCCGTGGCTCGGCGCCTTTGGCGGCTGGCCCATAGATAATCATACGCCAACGCTCAACACACCCGCGATGCGAAAAGCCTTCAACTTTTATCTTAACCTGAAATATGAAAAAAAAATCGTGCCGCCCGAGTGCGATTACAACTGCATGGACTCCCTTTTCAAGGAAAAAAAGGTTGCTTTCATCATAAACGGAGATTGGGCCATATCGGGATACATGAAGTATTTCGGCAAAGATTTCAAACTGGCGCTTATTCCCAAACTGAGCGAAACAGGCAAATATCCCACGCCGATGGTAAGCGG
>CALEIX010000273.1 GCA_937898825.1 uncultured Elusimicrobia bacterium
GTGGGCTCGGAGATGTGTATAAGAGACAGCCCATAAAGAAGCAAAGCGCTGAAAAAACCTATAAGCGTCAAAACAAAAACCGATTTCATTTTACTAACCTCCGTTTTTTGGAATACGAATATTCATCCCATCTATCCAGAAGAGGGACAAAAGCGTTCATTATCAAAATGGCAAAGGAAACTCCCTCCGGATATCCGCCGAAAAGTCTTATCACTCCGGTTAACAGACCGCACCCCATTCCAAAGATCCACTGCCCCCGTCTGGACACGGGACTTGTCACCATATCGGTGGCCATAAACAAAGCTCCCAAAAGGAGCCCTCCTGTCACCATGTGAAACATTGGAGAAGCATACTTTAAAGGGTCCACCCAATGAAAAATCGCTGTAAAAACAAAAACACTGCCCACAAAGGCAAAGGGTATTACCCAGGTTATATATTTTTTCCAGAACAGAATGGAAGCCCCGAGCAAAAGAGCCAGCCCGGAGGTTTCACCCAAACTTCCGCCTATTTTCCCGGCAAACGCCTGCCATAAAGTTATGGACGAAACGGCTTTCAAACCTTCAGTCTTGAGCAAACCCAGAGGAGAAGCTGCGGTTTGCATATCCACAGAAAAAGGCAGCGGCCAGCTGGTCATCGCAGCCGGAAAGGAAATAAGCAAAAACACGCGCGCAGCCAGAGCGGGATTGAAAATATTGCAGCCAAGCCCGCCGAAAAGCTGTTTAACCACAACTATCGCGATAAAAGCGCCCAAAACAACCATCCAGTACGGAAGATTGGCGGGAAGATTCAATGCCAGCAACACCCCCGTTACCACAGCGCTCCCGTCAAGAAAAGTGTAATCCTGCTTCCGCAGTTTATTGACCAGATACTCAAAAAACATGGACGAAGCAACGCAAACAAACACTACATTCAAAGCCCGAAAACCAAAAAAGCGCACGGAAACCGCGACAGCAGGCAAAAGCGCCAGGACAACGGTATACATAATCTTTTCAATGTTCTCATCGTTCCGAATATAAGGGGGATAAGAAACAATCAGTCTGGCGTTTTCCATCTCAGCTTTTCCGCGTTTGTTCTTTTTCCTTCTTTAGATTAATATTTCGGACCTTCGCGTATTTAATCCACTGCACCAGATTTCTTTTTGAGGGACATACATACGCGCAACTTCCGCATTCCATGCACTGGCTTAAAAGAAATTCTTCGGCCCTTTCGGTATCCTTTGTCTGTGCAAGATTAGCAAGGAGTCCCGGCTTTAAATTCGCAGGGCAAACCAGTTCGCATTTGCCGCATCGCAAACAGGGGCGTTCTTTAGTCCTTTCTACATCCCCTTCCTTGATAAAGAGTATTCCCGACGTAGTTTTAGTCACCGGCACCTCAAAACTGTATTGACTTTTACCCATCATTGGGCCACCCGCCACAAGCAGATTCATGCCCTTTTGAGTCAAACCCCCGCAATATCGAACTATGTCTGAGAATTTAGTGCCGATTAGTGCCCGCAAGTTTTTCTTATTTTTTATCGCGTTGCCGGAAACCGTGATTACCCTGTCAATCAAAGGTCTGTTTCTGGCCACCGCGTCATAAATGGCCCTGGCTGTGGCTACATTGTGAACAATGCATCCCACATCAAAAGGAAGCTGTTTTGGGCCTACAGTTCTCCCGGTCACGGCATTTATTAGCTGCTTTTCCCCACCCTGAGGATACCTGGTTTTCAATGGAACGAGTTCAAAACCGAACCTCCCCGCTTTTTCCTCCATTACTTTTATGGCGTGCGGTTTGTTGTCCTCTATGCCTATAAAAACATTTGCATCCGGAAAGAAAGAAGATATTATTTTCAAGCCTTTCAAAATCTCATCGGTGTTTTCAAGCATAAGGCGATAATCCGCTGTCAGATACGGCTCGCATTCGGCTCCGTTCAGAATAACGGTATCCACCTTCTTGCCCTTTGGCGGAACCAGTTTTACATGAGTGGGAAATCCCGCTCCGCCCATCCCGACTATGCCTGCCCTTTTTATTCTGAGCAATCTTTCTTCCAGGGTTAAATTTTCAACATTGATTTCGGCTCCGTTCAGACCCTCATGCCATTCGTCTTTTCCGTCAGGTTCTATAAAAATACTTTTGACAAACACGCCGCCGGGATAAGGATGTTTGTCTATTTTTTTAACCTTTCCGCTTGTGGGAGCGGAAATGGAAGCGCTTATCAGACCGTCCGCCTCACCTACGCATTGACCTTTCGTCACAATATCGTTAACTTTAACTGTGGGTTTTGCGGGTTTTCCAATATGTTGAAGGAGCGGTACTACCAATTCTCCGGGCATAGGCATAATTTCAACAGAAAAATCTTCTGTGAATTTACAGTCTTTGATATATATGCCGCCGGACTTAAATGTTCTGCAATTCATTTTTCACCCAAATTTTTAGGACAATTCAAAGCGCAGTCCGGACAGGGTTTATTGGCTTCACCTTCCAACCTGGCGACTCCTTTCATGTCATACTCCAGGAGATGTATGCACTTCACCGGGCAGACCTTCACACATTCGCCGCAGCAGGCGCATTTTGCATCGTCTATCACGGCACAAAAGTTTTCAATTTTTATCGCATCGTATTTGCAAACTTTCAGACAAAGCCCACAGGCAATGCAGCCATTTGAACAATATTTTCTCGTTACCGCGCCCTTATCTTTAGACTGGCAGGCAACCAAATACTTCTTCTCTTTTTTCTCCACAAGTTTCAAAACATCGTTCGGACACTGAGTTATACACGCCCCGCAACCTATGCACAGATTTCCATCTACTTGAACCAGGCCATCTTTTATAGAAAGAGCACCGTAAGTGCACGAATCCAGGCATGAGCCGAGTCCCAGGCAACCGTACTCGCACTGCTTCAGCCCCGGCATTATTTGCTTGGCAGCCCAACAGTCTTCAATGCCTTTGTATTCAGCCAAAAATTTAGTTGTCTTTTTGCTTCCGAAACACAATGCCACACAAACAACGGGTTTCGCCTCCTCCATTTTAATGCCGAGAATCCTGCCCAGTTCATAACTTAAATCATTGCCCCCCACCGGACAAACCAATGAAGGATCTCTGTCCCTCACCAAAACTTCGGCGAACTGCGCGCAGCCCGGCTGTCCACACGCACCGCAATTTGCTCCCGGAAGCATTGAAATCACGGTATCCACAAGCGGATTTTGCTCGACATGAAACTTTTTTGAAGCCCACAGAATTATCAGCCCAAGAAGAAAGGTCGCTACTCCCAGGCTCAAAACTGAAATCAACATTTCCGTCATTGTTCCAATCCGTGAAATCTCTATTTATATTTTATTATTTTTGTTAATCGCAAACAAACACCCGCCATTACTGCTCTGGCGAGGTTTTACCCGCCACTACTGCTCTGGCGAGGTTTTACCCGCCACTACTGCTCTGGCGAGGTTTTACCTGCCATTACTGCGACGGCGGGCAGGCCCGTCGCTACCCTCCATTATTGCTTCGGCGAGAAGGCCAGCCACACAGCATCGGCGGACAGATTACCGTTCGTTTGGCGGATGCGCTCTGCGGCTGCAACTGACTCCTGACTCGACTCCCGACTCCTAACTTATCCCTTATCCTTTATCCTTTCCTGCCGTCCAGCCGTCCAGCCGTCTAGCCGTCCAGCTGTCCAGCCGTCTAGCCGTCCAGCCGCTATTTTAGCAGAGCTGTCGCTCTGCAGCTACAACTAACTCCTGACTCTTGACTCCTGACTTCCGACTTCCGACTTACGACCTGTGCTCCTGTGACCTATGACCTACTGAGGAACCTTATTTTCAAACGCGTGGATTATATCCATCAGATCCTCGTTCTTTTTTGCCGAGAAAAGTTTCTTCCTGAGAGTAACATTTGAAATCAGGGCCGAGAGTTGCGAAAGTATTTTTAATTGTGCCGTCGGGTCGTTGAACGGTGTTAGAATGAGGAAAATTATTTTCACGGGGTTGTTGTCGGGCGAAGGAAAGTTTATCCCTTTTGGCGCTCTTGCAAACACTAAAATGGACTTGTTTATTGTTTCAAGTCGTGCGTGAGGAAAGGCGGTTTGATGCCCCAATGCCGTCGAGAAATTCTTTTCTCTTTTTTCTATGGCATTGAACGCCGCTTCCTTGTCAAAATTGGGGTATTTGGAATACAGGTTTTCAATAACGGCTTTTATCGCTTCAAACCTGTTTTTGGATTGGAGGTTGAAAATGGATGCTTCTGTGTTGATAGTGCGGCTCAGCAGCACGGCGGGGGATTTGTCAAATTCGTCCCGTATCTCGCCCGTAAGCTCTTCCACAATATCCTCCATTGTGAGCAACCCCGAGACTTTTTCCTCCCTGTTTTTTACAAGCGCCATGTGAATTTTCTTTTCCTGAAATTCCCTCAACGCTTTTTCGGCGCTTGTTTCTTCGCGTATAACGTGGATTTCCCGCTTGAATTTAAGGAGATTTATTTCCTCTTTGCAAAAATCCCTGGAGGATAAAAAACTGAGAGCTATGTCCTTAAAGTGTATGAAACCGAGAACATCGTCTATATTGCTTTTGGCTATCGGATACCTGGAATGTTTTTTCGCTTGTATTATTTCAAGGTTTTCCTCCCAGGTTTTCTCCAGGGTTATATATGCTATTTGGTTTCTTGGCGTCATTATTTCCTTGACTTTTGTTTTGCCAAAATCAAACAGGTGTTCAAACATCATAAGCCTGCCGAGGGATATTTTGCCGAGTTCTTCAGATTGGTTGAGGATTATCTTTATTTCGTCCTCTGTGTGCGCTATTTCGCTGGCTGATTGTTTTATTTTGAGTAGCATTAAAATCAAATTGGCGCTTGTGTTAAGTAACCACATTGGTACAAACATTATGTGATGAAAAATTTTAAGCGGAATCGCGACGAATAAGGAGGATGTTTCCGGAATTCGTATGGCCAAATTTTTAGGGGCGAGTTCTCCCACCACCACATGTAAAGATGTTATTATGGTAAATCCGATTGCCACGGAAACGGTATGAAGAAAAGTGGGAGAAAAACTTATTCCGGAATATATTAGAACGGGTTTCACCATTTTCGTGAACGCCGGTTCTCCAACCCATCCAAGACCAAGACTCGCTATGGTTATTCCCAGCTGGCAGGTAGATAAGTAAGCGTCGAGATGTCTTACGGCTTCCTGCGCGATTCTGGCGCTTCTGTTTCCTTTTTCGCTTAGTTCTTCAAGCCGCGTTGAACGCACTTTTACTATGGCAAATTCTGCGAGGACAAAAAAGGCGTTTAAGCCGAGGAAGAACAATGCCAATAAAAGGTAAAAAGTGCTTTCCATTCAGTATATTTTACCATTTTGAGCATTGTGCCTGAAAATGATAAAATAAACATTTACGCGCAGGTGGCGGAAATGGTATACGCGCACGTTTGAGGGGCGTGTGGAGCAATCCATGCGGGTTCAAGTCCCGCCCTGCGCATTATCTTTTTTAAAGTTCTTTCATGATGCGTAAGATCGCAATTGCGGGTTTTCGCCAGTACGGCGAATCCGCTGGAATAAGCGCGATGGCTCAATACAGAATGCAGAACGCAAATTGAAAAATGCAAAATGACTTTGCAATTTGCACTTTGCAATCTTCATTTTGAAATGTTGTATTCACGAAGGAACGCCGCATCGCCTAACAAAGTATTCACACTGCGCTTCGCTTGCACTTCGGGAAACCGCCTTCCGCGACTTCGTGAATATAAGCGTTAGGGTTTTTCAGGGAACCCTATGTATGGAGCTCCTACAGAAGGTTGACATTTATCATGATATTGTGTTAAATAAGAGGAGCGGGCCGGAGCTCGCAAAAAAAAAGCAGGAGGTAGGCGTAATGAGGAAAATATTAGCTGCGGCAATTGTGGTTCTTTTGGGCGCGAATGCTTTTGCGCTGAAAGGAATTACATTTGATCAGAATGGAAGTATAGGTAAGATAATAACGAACATTCAGGAAACAATTCCTGATTCTTTAGCTGTTCCCGCTGCGAGGGTTGAGAAAAAGGGTAAAAAGCAATGGACTGTCATGGTTTTTGTCAATGCGAAAAACAATCTTGAAAGGTACGGTCTAAAAGACACCAATGAAATGGAGATGGTCGGTTCAAGCGACAAGGTCAACGTGGTGGTTGAACTTGGAAGAATCAGCGGATATTATTCTGGCGAGGGTGATTGGAAGACAACAAGAAGGTACTTGATTAAAAAAGATAATAACCCGTCCTTGGTTACTTCGCCTGTCTTGATGGAAATGGAAAAAACCGACATGGGCGACTGGAAGCATCTGGTGGATTTTGCGAAATGGTCCATGGAAAAGTTCCCGGCTGAGCATTATATGCTTGTAATCTGGAATCACGGCTCTGGCTGGAACAAGGATGAAACGTTTGCGGCAACCAAAGGCATATCCTATGACAGCGAGACCCACAATCACATAACCACCGCTCAGCTCAAGATGGCAGCAAAGGAGATAGGCGGATTGGATATACTTTCGATGGACGCCTGCCTTATGCAAATGATGGAAGTTGCCTATGAGGTTAAGGAGCATGTGAAATATGTTGTTGCTTCTGAAGAGACCGAGCCTGGAGACGGATACACTTACAATACATTCCTTGCTCCGCTGATTGAACAACCGTATATGACTCCTGCCCAGCTTGGAAAGGTGACCGTAAATGCTTTTGTTGACCATTATGCCAGCATTGGATACAGCGCCACGCATTCGTCAATAAAAGCCTCTTCACTCTTGGCCCTTAAGGATATGCTGAACGAATGGGTGAAAACGGTCATGGAAGCGAATGACAGGGAAGTGGTGAAAAGCGCCAGATCTGCTGCACAGGACTTTTATTATTCAAGTAACAAGGACCTCTATCATTTTCTAAAGCTTGTTTCGGAAAAGTCACAAAACGAAGAGGTGATTGCCAGGAGCAAGGAAGTGATGCGGTTTATGGAGAAAGAGACGCTTTCTTACAATAAAACAACCGGCTCAGGTTATAAGAATGCGTATGGACTTGCTATATATCTTCCTTATTACTTGAGTTCGGCTTACAGCGATCTTGAATGGGCAAAGGATTCTCAGTGGGATGAATTTATAAAGTGGTATAAATAAACTCTAAAAAAGAGTCTTATTTCGAAAAAGGGCGCCCGCAAGGCGCCCTTTTTTGTAATATTTTTGTCATTGATTTATTGTAAGATTAAAGTATACCTGGATAGGGCGTTCAGCGGCGCCTGTCTCCGCCACTACTACTTTGGCGGACAGGTCCGCCACACAGCATCGGCGGACAGGTTCGCCTGAGGCGGACAGGCCAGAGCTGGGTGGTTTGTTTATTATGAAAGGGCAAATTTTCAACAGAAAGGCAACAGTCGGAGTTTTTTGTTTTCTTTTTTGCTGTTTGAGCCTCAGGGCCGCAGATGTGGGAACTACTGCCTCAAATTTTTTAAAAATTCCAGTTGCCGCCATTCCAACTTCTCTTGGAAACAGTTACACCGCCATGATAGGACCGGATTCCATTCTTTACAATCCGGCCGGTCTGGGGCTTTTGACATATCCCGTTTTTTCGGGCTCCCATAATCAGTATCTTATCGGCATAAGTCAGGAGTATGTTGCGGCAACCTACAGGACCAAGCTTGGAACGGTGGGAGTCGCTTATTCGCTTTTGCGGAGCGGAAACATAAAATCATACGACCTCAATGAAAATCCCCTTGGCACTGTCAGCACTTCCCATAAACAGGCTGTAATTTCCTTCGCTCAGAGTTTTCCGCATTTTAATCAGGATATAGGAATGATCGACCCGATGGTTATAACTCCGGGTTGGACGAATATAGCAGTAGTTGAGGATTACCGCCCTAAAGCGTACAGGATTTCATTTGGCGGCAGTTTGAAATATGTTGGAGAAAAACTGGCTGACGAATCTTCGAGTACCTATACCTTTGACCTGGGAATCATGCTTGTTCTTCCGGAACATTTACAATTGGGCGCTGCCGTGCTCAACCTTGGCGGAAGTCAAAAATTTTACAGTAGCTCTGCAAAACTTCCAAGAACAATAAGAGCAGGCGTAGCCAAAGATTTTCATTCCAAAAAAAATCTTATGGTTTTCACTGTCATGAGTGATATCGTGAAAGAGTCGGATTATGACCTGCAGCAAAGCCTCGGTTTTGAAATGAGCGTTTTAAACATGGTTCAACTCAGACTGGGATATAAAAGTGGCAAGGATGAGGGCTCGAGACTTTCAGGGGGATTTGGAATGAACTTTGACCGGTTTACATCGCCGGAGAACTTTATAAACGGAGTAAGACTGGATTATTCTTATTTTGACTATGGGGTTCTGGGCGCCACCCATCGTTTCGGCTTTCAGTTTATCTGGGGAGGGGGAAAAAAAGCGTAGAGGCTGAGACACAATCTGCAAGATAGTAAATTGTAGTTGAAAGCTTATTTTACGAATTTCGTAAATTTTTCACTTCTTACTTCGCTATTTGTTATCAAATTTCGCATTTGCAACCTGCAACCTGTAATCTGCAACTTGTGCTCTTTTTTATTTTATATAATCTAATCTATGGCGAAGGCGGCTGAAAAAAGATTCTGGCGGCATGTTCCTGTCATAAACAAATCACTTATCGCGTTTGTAAGGTCCTTAAAAGATATTCCAGGCAATCTTGAAAAAGCCATGCTTTATTCGCTCAAATCCGGGGGAAAGAGAATTAGGCCTATTCTTTTGATGGAGTCCTATGAACTATTCGGCGGCAGCGGCAAGAAGGCATTGCCGGCTGCGTGCGCTCTGGAAATGATTCATACGTATTCCCTTATACACGATGACTTGCCGAGTATGGACAATGACGACTTGCGACGGGGAAAACCGACTAACCACAAGGTTTTCGGGGAAAATGTGGCTATTTTAGCCGGTGATGCCCTTTTGACAAATGCTTTCTCGGTTTTAGGACTTAATGGCGATATTGAAGGTATAAAGCCTGAAAACGTGCTTTCTGCGATGAGAATTCTGTCAAAATATGCCGGTGCGGGCGGCATGGTCGGCGGACAAATTGCAGACATCAAAGCTGAGGGTTTTCCCGTCCAGAAGCGCGGGAAAGCCGGGGGAAGGCTGCTCGACTATATTCACAATCATAAAACCGCTGATTTGATGCGCGCGGCTGTGGAGATAGGCGCCGTCCTGGCCGACGCTCCCGGAGAAGATGTGTTTACTCTTTCAAATTACGCAAGGCATATTGGACTTGCCTTTCAGATTATAGACGATATGCTGGATGTTGTAGGCGACAAGAAAAAATTGGGAAAGAAGGGGAGCGATGCCGCTAACAAAAAACTTACCTACGCAAGTTTCTACGGGATTGAGAGATCGCGCAGAAAAGCGGCTGAACTCGTAAAAAAAGCGCATGAAAATTTGCGCAAACTAAAAAGTAATGTCAGACCAGCGGACAATCTGCATTTTATAGCCGATTTTATTATACAAAGAGACAGGTGATAAAGATGGAATTACTCCAGAAAATCAAGAATCCGAAAGATTTAAAAAAATTAAATGTGGATGACCTTCCGAAACTTGCCGCTGAAATAAGGGGCGTTATTGTGGAAAACATAAGCCGCAATGGCGGGCATTTGGCATCCAGTCTTGGGGCGACTGACTTTATAATAGCCTTGCACTATGTTTTTGAGGCTCCTCGCGATAAAATAGTCTTTGATACGGGGCACCAGACTTATGCCCATAAAATTTTGACCGGGAGGTTAGATAAATTTCCAACGATTCGCAAAAAGGGGGGGCTTTCAGGGTTTCCGAAACGACATGAATCAAAATACGATGTCTTTGGAGTTGGTCACGCATCTACTGCTCTATCGGCTGCCTGCGGAATGGCGAAAGCAAGGGACTTGAAAGGTGAGGATTTTCATGTGGTGCCGGTGGTGTCGGACGGCGGACTGACCGGAGGAATGGCCTGGGAGGCTATGCAGAACATAGGGCATTTTTCCACCAGGATGCTGATTGTTCTTAATGATAATCAAATGTTTATTTCAAAACGCGAAGGAATGATTGGGAATATTCTCAATAAAATACTCGCTCCCGGGACCATCAAGAATACCGAGGAAAAGCTTGAACTTTTCCTTAAAAGATTCAAAGGTTGGGGGGAGAACGCCCTTAAGATGGCAAAAAAAACAAAATCTTTGTTCCTGCCCGGGGGCGTGTTTGAGTATATGGGGCTTTCATATTTCGGACCGGTCGACGGACATAATATACCTGAAATGATAAAAGTTTTGCGGACACTTAAAGACATAAATAAACCTGTTCTTCTTCATCTTATAACTAAAAAAGGGAAGGGATATGAACCCGCAGAAATGGAGCCCACCGAATTCCACGGGGCCGGAAGCTTTAATGTGCAAACAGGAAAGCAGAATAAGAGTAAGAAGACAAGTTTTACGAAAGTCTTTTCAAACGCTATGCTTGATTTTGCCGAAAAGGACAAGAAAATCGTTGCCATTACGGCCGCCATGCCGGAAGGCACCGGGCTTGACGCTTTTAGAGACAGGTATCCCGAAAGGTACTTTGATGTCGGCATAGCCGAAGAGCACGCCGTCACTTTTGCCGGCGGTCTTGCTTGCGAAGGATATCGTCCGGTTGTGGCGATTTACTCCACTTTTATGCAAAGGTCATTTGATCAGATTATGCACGATATATCTCTGCAGAATCTTCCGGTGACGTTTGCCATGGACAGGGCCGGCGTAGTGGGCGAAGATGGTCCCACACATCACGGACTTTACGACTTGAGCTTTTTGAGAATCCTTCCGAATATGACTATAATGGCTCCGTCCGATGAAAATGAACTGATAGGCGCCTTAAAAACAGCGATTTACCTGGGCTCGCCAGCGGCTGTTCGCTACCCGCGGGGCGAAGGCGTGGGGGTTGAATTGAATATGGCTCCGGAGGTCTGGGAAATAGGAAAAGGGAAAAAGATACGTTTCGGAAAGGACGCCAATATTCTCGCCGTCGGCAACAGGGTCCGTCCCGCGATAAGCGCTGCTGAAATCCTGAAGAGTAAGGGATATGATGTAGGCGTTGCGGATATGAGGTTTATAAAACCTCTGGACGGGGAATTGGTTTTGGATGCTTTTGAGAAGTCTCAGCGGATTGTCACGGTGGAGGACAATGCAGTTTGCGGGGGCTTTGGTTCTGGGGTTCTTGAATTTTTAAGCAGCCGCGGCATTAAGGCGGATGTTTTGACGCTTGGAATAGGAGATTATTACGTGGAACATGGAAAGCCACAGGAACTTTATGAATTGATAGGAATAAGCGCGGAAAAAATTTGCGAAAAAATATTAAATTGGTCAGCTCGATTAAATGCATTGGAGGATGGAAGGTGAAAAAGACTGACAAAAAGGCGATGGTGGAAAAACTCAGAAGGTCCGGATCCTACAGGAAGGCCTATGCCGATTATAAGTTTCTCAGCAGGGATGAACTTCGTCCCGTAAGGCTTCAGCTGGAACTTTTAAAGCCTGAAATGTTTTTGGAGAGATATAAGGTTAAGGATACGGTTGTGATTTTTGGCAGCGCAAGAATCTGGTCGAAGGAAGACGCTTTGACCCGAGTGAAGGTTATAAAAAAATTGTTGGCGAAAGACCCAGCCAGTAAAATGCTAAGAGAAAGTCTTGCCGCTGCAAAAAGTCTTCTCAGAGATGCGAAATACTATGATATTGCCCGGGAGTTTGCGAAAATTGCTTCTTCAAAAACCTGCGCCCGGCGCAGGTTGATAGTTGTAACGGGGGGAGGCCCTGGCATAATGGAGGCCTCAAACAGAGGTGCGTGGGAAGCTGGTGCCAGAAGCATAGGTCTCAATATCACATTGCCGATGGAACAGGGCCCTAATCCCTATGTGTCGCCGGAGCTTTGCTTCAGGTTCCATTACTTCGCGGTGAGAAAAATGCATTTTGTTATGCGTTCCAGGGCTTTTGTGGTTTTTCCTGGCGGTTTCGGAACGATGGACGAGCTTTTCGAGGTTCTGACTCTGGTGCAGACCGGCAAGAAAAGCCGGCTACCCATAGTTTTAATAGGGGAGAAATACTGGGGCAGCGTTATAAATTTTCGAAATATGGCCAGATGTGGGGTAATATCCCGGAAAGATTTACAGTTATTTAATTTTGCCGAAACCGCGCAGGAAGCATGGAAAATAATAGAGGATTTTTATCGTCACCATTCGTTTGGCGATGAGGAATAATTTTGCTAGGCGTTGGCGGCAGCAAGGATGAAAAAAGGGCGCAAAAGTTGAGATATGTCTAAAACAGCAAGATTAATAGCGGTTTTCTTTTCCGTTGTTTTCATTTCTTTTAGCTTGGGCGCCTCTTATTTCATTTCAGTCCACAAACCTCCGCGCACGTTCCAGAAAATAATTCGTGAAAAGAATCCGTGGATAAAAAAAGGAATGTTTTCAAGTAGAGTATGCAACGGAATTCAATGCCGGTTATGTCCTTTTAATTGTTTCCTGCCGGATGGGGCAAGAGGGCTTTGCAGAGTAAGGGCAAATTACGGGGGGAATCTGGTTTCTCTTGTTTACGGTAAACCGGCTTCTGTTCATCTGGATCCGATAGAGAAAAAGCCGGTATTTCATTTGCTGCCCGGGAGTCTCGTTTATTCTCTGGCTACTGCTGGCTGTAACCTTTATTGCAGGAGTTGTCAGAATTGGGGGATATCCCAGATTTACCCGGAAGAATCGGATAATAAGGTTTTTATCCCCGTTAAATTGAATCTTTTCAGGGATTCTTCCGGAAACCTGAGAGCGAAAGTGGAAAACAAAGAAGTCGCTTTTCTCTCACCCGCGGACATCATCAAGTGCGCCCTGAACACAAAATGCAGGTCGGTGGCTTATACTTATTCCGAACCGGTCGTTTTTTATGAATATATGCTTCACACCGCGAAACTTGCCAGGAGAAAAGGTCTTAAAAATGTGATGATAACCGGAGGTTACATAAATCAGGAACCTTTGAAAGAAATCGCCAAATACATGGATGTGATTAAGGTTGACCTTAAGGGTTTTAACGCGGAATACTATCGAAAGTATGTTGGGGGCGAACTCGAAGTTTTGAAAGACGTCTTGAAGACTCTGAAGGAAGAAGGCGTTTTTTTAGAAATTGTTAATCTGGTTATCCCGACTCTTAACGACAGCGATGAGGATATATCGCGCCTCATCGATTGGGTTAAAAGAAATTTAGGCGCGGATACCCCGATTTTCTTTTCCAGATTTTCGCCGAATTATAAGCTTACAAATCTGCCGGCTACACCGGTGGAAACTCTTGAAAAGGCCAGAAACCAGGCTTTAAAAAGAGGGCTGAAGTACGTTTATATAGGAAATGTGCCCGGACATCAAGGAGAGAACACATACTGCCCAAAGTGCCACCGAATTCTTATAAGAAGGTACGGCTATATGGTTCTCTTCGACCTTGTTTCCGCCAATGGCGGAAGGTGTCCTTACGACGGAACAAGAATTCCGGGTTTATGGAAATAATGCGAAAGCGTGGAGGAATTTTATGAAAAAAATATTTCTTTCGTTCTTCCCTTTTTTACTTCTGTTATCTTTATGCCATGCTCACCTCAGGCTGCCCCGGGTGGCGGGTCAGTTTTATCCGAAGGATAAAAAAATGCTTTCCACCTTTATCGACCAATCCATGCCTAAAAAGCAGATAAAAATCTCAGGA
Source organism: uncultured Elusimicrobia bacterium (assembly GCA_937898825.1). Classification (GTDB taxonomy): domain Bacteria; phylum Elusimicrobiota; class Elusimicrobia; order Elusimicrobiales; family UBA9959; genus CALEIX01. The sequence goes on from CALEIX010000273.1 coordinate 13,670, forward strand.
CGGATTGTATCGCTTCTTGTCCCGCATGCCGGATACGAATTTTCAGGAAGAGTCGCAGCGCTGGCCTATTCTGTTATAGGCGGTGATTACGAGGTCGTTTTTCTTATCGGTCCGGCGCATAGGTCTTATATCAAAAACGCGGCAGTTTATCCCAGGGGCTTTTTCCAGACTCCGCTGGGCAAAATTCAAATCGATGAAAAAGTCACTGCCGAACTTTTAAAATCGCCGCACTTTTCAGCCAGTGAAAAGGCTCATACGTCCGAGCATTCTCTTGAGGTTCAATTGCCGTTTCTACAAAAGAAGCTGAAACCCGGATTTAAAATCGTTCCCATTCTGATAAATACTGAAAACATTGCCGAGCTTCAGGAAATGGCGGCACGTATCGCAAAAGCTGCAAGGGGCAGGAAGGCCCTTTTGATTGCTTCGTCAGATTTTTCACATTATCCCGCTGAGGATATAGCTCGAAAGGCGGATAAAACAATGATAAGGGCTATTTCTTCTTTTAACATTGGCTATTTGATGAAAACAGCTTATGCACTTATGAATAAAAACTTGAAAAATTATGTCACAGCTGCGTGCGGAAAATCAGCGGTGGCGGTTGTAATGGAAGTGTCCAGGATGCTTGGCGCCACTGAGTTTAAGTTGCTTAAATATTCAAATTCGTTTAAGGAAAATCCGAAGAACGCTTCTTCTTCAAGTGTGGTGGGATACGCCGTTGGTGTTTTTGTCTCGGGGAAAAAAGCGAAAAGGAAAATGTTCAAAATACGGCTTGGAGAGGAAGGTAAAAGAAGCCTTCTTAAGTTGGCGCGGGATTCCATAATATCGGAATTAAAAAACAGGGAGATGGATATGTCCCTGTCGGATAACCCGGAGTTCAACCTGCCTGCTGCCGTGTTTGTAACTCTTGAAAAAAACGGGAATTTGCGAGGATGCATAGGAACGACGGTCGAGCATATGGCTTTAAAGGATTCCGTCGTCGCTTATGCCAGAGCTGCCGCTTTTTCCGATTCGAGATTTATTCCGGTAAAGTTAAAGGAAATGGATGATATAGAAATTGAAATTTCCATTCTTTCTGCGCTTTGCAAAATCACAAGTTATAAAGAGATAGTGCCTGGAAAGCACGGCGTGGTTGTTTCTGACGGCAAAAAAAGCGGTTTGTTTTTGCCGCAGGTATGGGAAAAAATAAAAGGCAAAGAAGATTTTCTCAGCGAATTGTGTTCCCAGAAAGCGGGTCTTCCGCCCGATTGCTGGAAGAATAAAGGTACGAATTTATATATTTTCACGGTTGATTCGTTCAAAGAACCCCGTTAGAGATACACGGGCAGAAGTTAAGAGTCGGGAGTTAGTTGTAGCTGCAGAGCGGAGCTCTGCCAAACAAACGGCAGACAGTCCCGCATGCGTCGTTGTCATACCTGCATAAGCAGGTATCCAGTTCCCGCTCCCGGTTTTCCCGGGAATAAGTTCTGGGTTCCCTCCCCGCTTCTGCGGGGACAAGGCTTATTGCGTTTATAGCGTTCATAGTGTTCATAGCGTATTTTGCGATGTTTTAGCTTGCCCCGTTAGAAGTCCCGACAGGGACAGTCCGCCTTAAGCGGACTTACTTCTAACGGGGCGAGCCAATATATTTCGTATCTACGTATCATCGTATCAACATATTTACGTATCCACGTATTTGTCGTGGGAGCAAACTTGGTGCGTTTATTTATCTCTTGCAACTTGTGCCCTGTGCCTTATGCCTTGTGCCTTTCGACTTCCGACTCTCGACTCTTGACTCCTGACTTACAACTTGTGTTCCTGTGCTCTTGTGTTCCTGTGCTGCTGGGGCATCATGATAAACTCAAGAGCGTGAAAAACGAATTTTCACCTCTAAAAAAAGATTAATGCAAAATTCCCCTATTTTTTAAGTTTTTCTGTTTTTTGTGTCCAGACTTATATACCGGCCAGATAAAAATAAGGGAAAGAGCAAGTATTGAATAGAGCGTTTTATCGGTGCCGAGCAGTGGGATGAGAAACGCGCAGGATGTAAAACCGCCAAGAGCGCTTCCCCATAAATCCATGGCATAGATTTTATAGGATTGTTTCTGGTCTATTTTAACGGCCGCAGTAAAATATCCTCCGACTATTCCTCCCCCCAAAAATAGTAGTAAAATTGCCATTGCGAATGCGCCGTTCGGCGGGAGGATATAAAATGCGGGTAAAAGAAAAATAAGGATAATGCTCAGAACGGATGCCGAGATAAAAATGATGACAGGAGTTAGTGGCGTGGAGCGGATGCGAAGACAGTGGGCTCCCAGAGCGGTCCCTGACATAAACGTGGCAAACAGAACGCCCATTTTCCAGGCTAAATTGCCGGTGGCGGATTGATAAATCAGGAAAAGAGCGATTTCGAAAGTTATCGCCCAAAAACCGATTATAAAGGAATAAAAAGCGTAAATATTTCTGCGAAAAAACGAGATATTTCGTATTGTTTTTAGTATCATGATTAGCAAAAGCAGAATGGATAAAACTGCCCCCATTATTATTTTGTTGGAAACGGACATGGAAAGCCATATTTTCCACAAGTAAAAATAGGAGATTGGATACGCGTCTGTGTTAATCAAGATTTTCTTCACTTTTTTCAGGCGAATATTGAACCATTCAATCCTGTACCTTCCAAGAAGATGCGCCATATTCCACGGGACGTAAATTTTATTTCGTATCTTTCTCTGGCGGTAACGCTTTTTCAAGAGATTTACGTTTAATTCAATAGGCGAGTTGGATGCGAGAATTGTCATTCTTTTGCCGGGAACATATTTGAGATGGGAAATTTGTGACCTGACTGTTTTGAGCAGACATGCTGAAAAATAAGCAAGATTTGGCGAAAGATAATTTTCACTTGAGGGGATTTGCATGACAAGCAGTCCGCCGCCAGAGAGTTTTTTTGAGGCGGTCCTTATGAATTCCGCGGTGTAAAATCGGGTTAAAGCAGCGTTTTCCGGATTGCCGTTTGTGACAAAAATTAAATCATATTTGCTTGAGGTTTTTCTTAAATAATTGCGCGGGTCGCTGTATATGAACCTGGCATTTCCAGGGCCCAGCTCAAGATTTTCAAGGAGATATTTATATTTCCACTTATCACTGGACACTATGTCTATTTTCTTCAAATGGTGTTTTTTCGCTTGACGCAGGTATAAAAGCCCCTCGGGGCTTGTGAAGAGAATTTTTTTTGGATTTTTATGCGCCAGAAGTGGTATGGTTACCAGATTTTCTTCAAATTGGTCGTCGGGATACTGCGCTTTTATGTGACCGTTTTCGTATATCAGGGTTTGTCCTGATTTTTTTTCAGCGTAAAGTTTACCGTATGGCGTCTGGATTTTTGTGGCCGCGCTGTTTGAATTTTCTATCAATGCTGCGGAGGCGAGCGACATGAACACAATAGCCCAGAGGAGGTTGGTTTTCCAGTTTTTTAACAGGAAGACTGACAGGGCGATAAAAAGCAGGGATACGAAGAATGAAATTTTTTCAGGGGGAATTTGCGGTGCAAAATAGAAGTATAAAAGTGAAAAAAGACCGCTGCCTACGGCTCCCACTGTTTCCCAGATGTAAAAGTCTATGCTTTTAAGTTTTACGAGATGATAGATGCAAATTCCGTTTATAATGGCGGGCACTGAGATAAGGAGCGCGCTCATCAGGAGCATTGTGAAAAAATCCGGAACTATTCCGTAAGGAATAAATTTAACCGAAAATTGTATTGCCTTTATCCAGACGGGGAAAAGAGCAGCGAAAAATATGAAAACCAGTGTGGTCTTTTCCGCAAAAAATTGCATAAGTTTGTGCTGGCTTATTTTTATGGTTCCGACAGCAGTCCAGAAAATCCAGAAGGACAGGGCCGAAGATATGGCTATTTCGTGACCCGAGAAGAGATAAGAGATTTCTCTTAATGATATAATTTGAAATAGGAGAGAAAGAAAACCGAAACTGGCAAAAAAAATCTTCATGGCAATAATATATTATACACTATGCTCGCACAGAAACTAAAAGTTGCAAAAATCCTGTCCTCTTTGGTTTTTTTTGCGGCGGTTTTTATTCCAGTTTTTGCTTTTTCTCTGAATATCACGAGTGGTGAAATTTCGTGGATTTATTCTTTTATCTGGTCGCTAGTTGTGGCGGGTATTGCGTTTATGATGTCTTACACCCAAAAAATACATTTTTATCGCAGAGTGTTTTTTGTCCTTCTGGCTGCGACCTTTCTCGTGCATTTTAAATTTTCCCTCATTTCTGATGATTTCCGGGCTATATGTTTTGAGAATACACCTTATTGTCACATCGCCATCGCTTCATCGTTTTTTAATTACCTTTATCAGCAGTATCTGGCTTTGATGAGTGGCGGTTGGAAACTATGGGCGCCTGTTTCTTTTGCCTTTTTATGGCTTTTTGTCACATTGGTTCTCGGCAGGGCGTGGTGTTCCTGGGCCTGTTTTTACGGGGGGATAGATGAGTTTTTCTCGTCGCTTGGCAGAAAAAAAATTTTATTTCTTGCAAAAGGTGTGTTTCGCTTCAGGGATTTGCCGGCTGCCATCCTTATTTTTTTTCTCCTCGTTTCTTTTTCCGGAATGACTTCTGCCTTTTGCGTCTGGTTGTGCCCGTATAAGTTTACTTCAGCGTTTATGTCTGCGGATTTCGTTTCGAGGTTTTTTCAAATTCTGTTTATGCTTTTCGCTCTTGTCTTCGCATTTCTTTTACCATTTTTGGTTAAAAAAAGAACTTTTTGCTCTTTTCTTTGCCCTTTTTCAGCGTGGCAATCTTTCTTCGGAAGAGTAAATCCTTTCAGGATAATTTTGAATAAAGAAGAATGCTCTAAATGCATGGTTTGTTATGAATCCTGCCCTGTTTTGGCTATTGAAAAAGGAGAAGATGGATTTCCGAAAATAAACGATTACTGCAATTTATGCTCTGCATGCGTTGATATTTGCCCGCAGAAATGCCTAAAATATTCAGTGTTTGGTTTGCTTCTGAAGGAGAAAGATTCGCCGTGGGCAAACTTTATAAGCGTAAAATTTGCCGCTGTTTATTCATTTATTGTTTTTTCGGGCGTCTTTTCTTCTTTATTTGCGCCGGCGGCACTCTATGATATTTTTAGGTGGACCGTGAAATAGAAAAAAGATTTGGAGGAAGGAGATGAATCAAGGAAAATGGCTTATGCCGCGTTATACGTCAAAAGAAATTTTCGAGAAAGATTATCCGAATCTCGACCTTTCCGGCATGCGATTGAAATGTCCCGGATGCGGCGAGGTTGTTCAACTGAACAGAAAAAACGTCGCCCGCAAATCCGCGGGCTGGTGCAAAAAATGCAACAGAGCGGTCAGCGTATAATCTAATGTGGTATTATTTTGGTGAAGGATTCCTTCTTGGTTTATCCTTAGGCGTGTATTGCTTTACGGCATGCATTCCCGTAATTTTGCCGTATATACTGGCCGCTGGAGATAAAAATTTCATAAAAAACCTTGTTATCCTCGGCGAGTTCGTCCTTGGAAGATTGTTTGCTTATCTAATTTTCGCGTTTGTTGTTATTTTTATTTCGCGGCATTATCTCAAATCCCCGCCTCCCTGGATGATGTCGGTTCTTCTTACATTCTGCGGTCTTCTGATGCTTTCTTATTTTGTCGTTCCGAAAATGCGGAAAATCAAGTTTTGCCGTGTCTTCAAACCTCCATTTAAAATTCCGATTTTGTTGGGTTTTGTCATGGGAATAAATGCATGTCCACCTTTTATAGCTGCCTTTGCGAGATTGCTGAGTATAGGCAGTTATGTGGGCGGATTCTTGTTTTTCGGCGGTTTTTTCCTTTCGAGCAGTTTATTCCTTCTGCCTTCTCTTCTCGCGACTCCGTTTCTGGGAGAGCGCCTGAAAATAATTGGGAAAATGACTTTGATGCTAATAGGCGCGTGGTATGTTTTTATGGGGATGATGTACTGGTTTTAGGTCCTTTGACCCATATTCATATAGGACCTTTGACCTTGAGTAAAATCAATCTTTCTATTAGCCTATAATTAATGCAGGTAATTTCCCGCCAAAGGAGAGAAAAGTAATGTCCAAGTTTTTCTTAACCACCGTAGCATTTTTTTTGTATTCATTGCCTCTTGCTGCTCAAAGCAGCCCCGTCAGAAGCCCTGCCTTTGAGCAGCTTTTGAAATCGGTTGAGCACAAATATATAGAAGCAGCGAATATTCCTGTTCCGAGACTTGCAAAAGACGCCGCTTCAGGCGATGTGAAGGATGATAGATACTGGGTGAGTGTGTGGGCCGCCGACAAGTATGAAAGAACGAAAATTCTTGAAACCGGGGTTGACATAATTGAGATTGGCGACAATAAGATTTCGGGCATAGCGCATAAAAATACCCTTCCGATTCTTTCAGAAAAAGGCTTTGTGGTTGAGGATAAAATTCCGCTTTCTTCTTATATAACTACTTTTCTCAAAGATTTTCCGCCGGAGGACGCCGCCTATCACAATTATGATGAAATGATAGCAGTATTAAAGTCGCTGGCTGAAAATAACAGCGATATAGCTTCCCTTTATTCCATAGGCAAAACTGTTGAGGGAAGAGAAATATGGAATTTGAGGATAAATTCTTCGGTCAAGGGCGATGCGAAAACAGACAAGCCAGGGGCGGTCTTTATGGGTGAGCATCATGCAAGGGAACATTTGAGCGTTGAAGTGCCTTTGCTTTTCGCTGTGTGGCTGCTGGAAAACAGAAACAGGGAAGACGTCAGGAACTACATTTATACCCTTGATATTCACATTTTGCCCATGATAAATCCGGACGGGGCAGAATATGATATATCAACCGGTAAGTATAAGTGGCACAGGAAAAATATGCGGAAGAATCCTGACGGGAATATAGGCGTTGACCTTAATAGAAACTATGATTTCAGGTGGGGCGGCGCGGGCGCATCCCACTATACCTACAGCGATACTTACTGCGGACCGTCAGCTTTTTCGGAGCCGGAAAGTCAAGCGGTAAAAAGGTTTATGGAGAAGCACCGGAATATAACAACCCTTATTTCATACCATACTTATTCCGAACTTGTCCTTTATCCGTGGGGTGGGATTTATGAGCCCGTTGAAAATGAACAGGACAGAAAGGCGTTTATAGCCATGGCAAAGAAAATGGCCCAGCTTACCGGGTATACGGCTAAACAATCCAGTGATCTGTATGCCGCCACTGGAGATACCTGCGATTGGGCTTACGGTGAGCTCGGAACTTTCGCTTTTACGTTTGAGTTGTCTCCCAAGGGCGGTTGGTATTCGGGTGGTTTTTATCCGGGCCCGGGAGTGATAGAGAACACTGTTAAGAAAAATATAGACGCCGCTATGTACCTTATGAGTGTTACCGCTGACCCTCATTCCGCGGCAAAATAACAGTTCGTTTTTTTGACGCATATCAGGTAAAGGAAAGATTTTTTGAGCATTTTCCTGAACAAGTCGGGAGTGTCCTGCTTTTTCAGCCAACCTGCATCTCGATAAATTCCCATTATTTCCCTTATCTGACTTGTAGAAGTTTTTTTGATGAAGACAAATTCGAGTTTATTTAAGCATTCCATATATTATTTTTACCAGCAAGGCATTTGCGATTATGAAAAGAAGCGGTTTTATTACGAATACCCCTTTCTTAAGGGCGAATGTCGCGCCAACTAGATTTCCAGCTATTCCGACAAAAGCCATAAGCAGTCCTAATTCTATATGTAGGCGTCCGAGAATAAAAAAGGCAACCAGTGCGGATATATTGGAAGAGAAATTAAGTATTTTGCTCAGGGCTGTTGCCTGAATAAGGCTATAACCGCAGAAAAAAGTGAAGGAAATAGCGAAAAAAGTTCCCGTTCCCGGTCCAAAAAAACCGTCGTAAAAACTGATGAGGAAACTTATAGCGAGGGATTTTAGCATAATGTTTTTCCGGCTGTGATTTGAAGAAAGGTCCTGAATGCCAAATTTTTTCTGGAGAAGCATGAAAATTGCTGTTGGCGGGATAAGGATAATAAGGAGATATTTCACCGCGTATGTGGGAAGGAGGCATATTGCTCTTGCCCCGAGGAAAGAGCCGCCAATCGCTGTCAACACTAAGGGAATAACATAGTGTGGGCGGAATGACAATTCCTTAAAATATCTTATAGCAGCCATCAATGTTCCGAATGTGGATGATAACTTGTTTGTTCCAAGTAGAAGTTCCGTCTTAAGTCCCGCGTTCAGGTATGCAGGCAGGGTTATCAAGCCGCCGCCTCCGGCTATTGAGTCAATGAATCCGGCAAGAAAAACTAAAACTGAGAGAAGAAGCAGGTTGTGCATGCTGAAACTTTCAATCATAGATGTAAATTATATAAAAAAGATAGGAACGGCGCGCCGCGAGATAGAGGTGGTCAGAAAGCAATCCTGAACAATCCTTCGGGTGCAGGCTTATAGAGGAAATTTGTAAATCCCTTTTCTTAAAAAGTAAAATTTACACTAAGGAGAAAAAATTATGGACATTAAAAATAGGCTTTTGGAAATAAAAAATAGTATAGAAATTTCAAGCGGATCAAAAAGAGTTGATCTGTTATTGAAAAATGCCAGAGTTATAAATACTTTTTCAGGGGATATACATAAAACTCATGTGGCTGTTCACAGAGGTAAAATTGTTGGTTTTGGAGAGTACCCTGCCAAAAAAACAATGGATTTGAAAAATGCGTATCTTGCTCCGGGATTTATAGACGGTCATGTGCATATAGAGAGTTCGATGGTGAAGGTACCTGAGTTTGCCAAAACAGTTCTTCCTCACGGAACGACGGCTGTAGTTATTGACCCGCATGAAATAGCCAACGTTCTCGGACTGGACGGAATAAGGTATATGCTTACCTCAAGCATTGACATACCTCTGGATGTTTTCGTAATGCTTCCCTCCTGCGTTCCCTCCACCGAACTTGAAACTGCGGGCGCAGAATTATCCGCTCATGACCTGTCCCTTCTCCTTAATGAGGAAAGGGTTCTGGGGATAGGAGAAATGATGAACTATCCCGCTGTAGTGCATCAAAATCAGGATGTCCTTGAAAAAATTGCCATAGCAAAAAACAAAATTGTTGATGGGCACGCTCCCATGCTTAGGGGCAAACATCTTTACGCTTATGTTTCAGCAGGAATAAGGTCTGACCATGAATGCACGAGTGTGGAAGAGGCAAAGGTTAAATTAAGAGCTGGCATGCATATAATGATACGGGAAGGCACTGCTGCCAAAAACCTGAAAGGACTCCTGCCCTTGGTTAATTCCGAAAATTCCAGAAAATTTCTTCTTGTCACAGACGACAGACACTTGGATGATATCTTTAGAGAGGGACATATAGATTATCTTGTAAGAACTGCGATAAAACTTGGTGTTGACTTTATAAGAGCGATACAAATGGCAACGATAAACGCCGCAGAATATTTCGGAATCAAAAATTTAGGGGCGGTAGTCCCCGGTTATCAGGCTGATTTTATAGTCTTCAGGGATATTAAAAAACTTGATATTTCAAAGGTGTTTAAAAACGGCAGACTGGTTGCGCAAAACGGAAAGATAGAACCGAAGGTAGTTCCCGATTATAAGGGAAAAACTCGGGGAACTATAAATGTCAAATGGATTGAACATGAGGATTTTGCCCTGAAAGCGGAAAGTAAAAATGCCAGGGTTATAAACATAGTGCCGAATCAAATTGTAACGAAACTTTCCATAGAGCCAGTGAAAAATGACGGTGGATATGTTTCTTCGGATATGGATAGGGATATTCTTAAAATAGCTGTCATAGAGCGGCATATGGCTTCGGGGCGCATAGCCCTGGGTCTTGTGAAAGGATTTGGATTAAAAAAAGGAGCGATTGCTTCTTCCATTTCACATGATTCCCACAATATAGTTGTTATCGGAACTCATGACGGGGACATGTACGCGGCGGCGGTTCAGGTTGTCAAGATGCAGGGAGGAATAGTAGCCGCTCTCAACGGGCAGGTGTTGGATGCGCTTTCTCTGCCGGTTGCGGGACTTATGTCCGACAGGAGTGCTGAATTTGTCAGAGAAAAACAGGCGCGCCTCAATGCAATTGCAAAAACGCTTGGTTCAAAAATAGACGATCCATACATGGCGATGTCCTTTTTGACTCTGCCGCCGATACCGGAGATACGAATAACCGACAGGGGAATAATAGATGCCGTCAAATTTAAGATTGTTCCTCTATTTGTGAAATAGTCAGCAGTAACTGGAGAAAGTGTGCAAAAAATATTTCTGACTTTATTGATTGTCATATTTTCGCCTCTCCACCTTTTTGCGGTGAACATTATTAGGGGACCCTATGTGGAAAATGTTCTTCAGGATAGGGCGGTTATAAGATTCAGATTGGACAAGGCCACTGTCGCATGGCTTGGGTACGGAGCAGCTCCCGTATGCGACAGGTTTTTAACCGTGTCTCGTTCAGAAAGCGAAGAGCACCAGTTTATTCTTTATGGTCTTCTTCCTGATACCACTCATTGCTATCAAGTATTTCTTCCTATTGATGAGACGACGGCTGTGTACAAAGCGGCGGAGCATCAATTTATAACTTTGCGCGGGCAGAATAAGCCTTATTGCCGATTTATAGCTTTCGGCGATTCCGGCTCGGGTTCGGATGCTCAATATGAGCTTGCCGGACTTATTGAAAAAAAAGAAGCGGATTTTGTTCTGCATACCGGCGATGTAATTGAAAGCGGACTTGATTCAGATGCTGATGAACAATACTTTATTCCCTATAAAAACATGTTAGTTAAAATGCCTTTTTACATAGCGCTCGGAAATCACGATTATGGCAAAGATTATAAGAGTCCTAACGCCATTAAGTTCCTGCGTGAAAATTTTGGTAATTATCATAACATGCCCATAACGGGAAAAACGCCGCATTATTATTACTTCGATTGTGGGAATGCAAGATTTATAGCCCTTGACAATAATTCTTTCTATAAAAATATGAGAACACCTTCCTTAATCAAAAACTCGTCACAGTATAAATGGCTTAACTGGATTCTTTCAAGGACCAGGCAAATGTGGAAGATTGTTTTTTTCCATATTCCGATGTACTCAAGCGGATATCACGGTTCAAATATTGTCTTGAGGGAGACTTTGGAACCGCTCTTTTCAAAATACGGAGTGGATGTTGTTTTTCAGGGGCATGACCACAATTACGAAAGAACAAAACTCTTGAAAGACGGCAAGATAAGCGAGACAGACGGAACTATTTACATTACTTTGGGCGGAGGCGGCAGACCTCTTTATTTTAAAAGAACCGAAAATGACTGGACCGAAAAATTTGAAGCGGTTTATCACTTTGGTTATGTGGAAATAAACGACACAAAGTTCAGTATGACTGTTTACGGAATAGACGGCAGCGTGCTGGACCAGTTTGAAATCAAAAAATAATATAACGAACGGTGGGATAAAGGATAAGGGATAAGTTAGGAGTCGGGAGTCGAGAGTCAAGAGTCAGTTGTAGCTGCCCCGTTAGAGATACACGGGCTAAAATTTTATCTAAAAGATGCCGAAAAGAGGAAAATGGCGGATGTATTTGTAAAGGGTTGTAGCTGTGGGCGTGGGCGCATATGCGCCCTATCTCTAACGGGGCGAGCCAATATATCTCGTATCTACGTATCATCGTATCAACATATTTACGTATCAACATATTTACGTATCTACGTATTTGTCGTGGGAGCAAACTCGCGTTAATATACGCCAATCTACACTCCCGCATTGGGTCGTGGGAGCAAACTCGCGTTAATATACGCCAATCTACACTCCCGCATTGGGTCGTGGGAGCAAACTCGCGTTCAATGCGGGAGTGTTTTGGGTAGGAGTGTTTTGGGTAGGAGTGTTTTGGGTAGGAGTGGCTGGGGTAGGAGTGTTTTGGGGGAGTGTTTGAGGGGATGATTTGATTTTTTTCTTTTTTCTTTGTACACTGTATTTGCGGGGTAGAGCAGCCTGGTAGCTCGCAAGGCCCATAACCTTGAGGTCGCAGGTTCAAATCCTGCCCCCGCAATAAAAAACCTTGGGATTTTTCCCAAGGTTTTTTATTTGAATTATGGCGTTGCTCAGGTTAGCGCTGGAAAAGCAGCTGATTTAATTTTTCAAGCCTTCATTGATAAAATCCCCGGGTTTGCTAATTATATACAGGAAAAAGTGAATCACTTCAAAATTAAAATGGAAGGGGAAGATGTATATTTGCCGCCTGGAAACCGGACCGGATGAAATCTTGTTTCGCGGGCGGAAAGTTTAACTTGACATATTAAAATTTCCGTGTTATACTTTAAGCATGAAAGAAAGGACTCTTAAGGGCGCGCTTAAAAAAGCCGTTAAAACTTTCCCGGCGATAGTCGTTACCGGGCCCAGGCAATCCGGGAAAACGACTCTTTTGAAGTCGGTTTTCGGAAAAACCCATAAATTCGTAAATCTCGAGAATCCGGATGCCAGGCTGCGGGCGAGGGAAGATCCGGCCGCCTTTCTTTCCCAATTCGCCGCGCCCGTTATAATAGATGAAATACAATATGTTCCGGAACTTCTTTCATATGTAAAAACGGAAATAGACGAAAACAGGAAACCCGGGCAATGGCTTTTAACGGGTTCTCAGAATTTCGTTCTTATGGAAGGCTGTCTCTTATACACATCTGACGCTGCCGACGAATTAGACGGTGTAGATCTCGGTGGTCGCCGTATCA